>JAUZRN010000018.1 GCA_030950375.1 Rhodothermus sp.
ATCGCTTCGTATCGTACGACGTTGCGCCAGGCCCGCACCCGGAAACATTCGCCGTGATGGGGTTGCTACCGGTCGATGGCAGTTATCGCGCGGTCATCGACGTGTACCATCGCCACGATGGTCGCTACTGCTACAGCCTCCAGCTACCCCAGGGCGGCTCTGGCTTCACGTTTCACCACAATCGGCTGTACCTGGTCAATCGCATCGCCCTGCTGGCCTACCGTCTCGAAGGAAACACGGCCTGTTCTCCCGCAGCCCAATAGCAGCCAAAAGAAAATGATTGGGATTCAAGCCAGGATGTCAGACGTATACTTGTATAACCTCCCGCCCCTCACATAAGCGTCGTATGCTCAGAGCAACGCCTGTCGTTATTTTCTGTTTGCTTACGCTGCTGCCATTCTATTGCCTCTGGCGCAGCGCTGGACCGCCTCCTTGGCCACAGAATGGGAGCTGGGTATCGAAGAAGCAGGCCGCAATTCTTTTGCTGGCCCCTGCACCTGATCATAGATCGGCGGGGCTATGTATATGTGCCTCACTATAGGCACGCCTGCTGCTAAGTCTATCCAGCAACCCACCGACGCCCGCTTTTCACCGCAAGTTGCCGAAGGCGACTCCCTTTTCCCGAGTGTCAATGACGGCGTAGTCGCCTTCGGCCAGCGAGCCGGGATAGACCACCAGCGTATTTCCGAGCCGTACCTTTTCCTTACGGCCTCCCACCCCTGCACACACAACAAAATGCGGATCGTAGGTCTTGATCAGATGCGCCACCGCAGCCGGTCCGCTTTGATCAGCCGGCTCCTCCAGCTTGTCGGCAGGCGCCGTGTAAAACAGCAAAATCTTAGGCGGATCCAGATGCCGTAGAAAGTCCAGCGAAAAGATTGCTTCCCAGCCCGGATAGCGCAGAAAGAATTCATGATCCCGCGCCTCCACGGTGACTTCCCCACCAAACCCCGCTACCATGTAGCGGCCGCCCAGTGGCGCAAAACTCCGATGCACCATGTGGATATGCGGGGTCACAATCTCGCTGTTAAAGGCCGCCTGCATAAAGAAGCGCTCCGGTGCATCGTTGCGGCCCGGGATCACATACACCGGTACGCCTATCGCATGCAGCCGCCGGAAAAACGTCAGGAACGACTCCGCGTCGTTCTTCCGCTCTTCGACTACTTCCGGACGTGCTCGATCCGGCAGGCGTTGCTCATACACGGCTCGTTCCCATTCAGCCTGTCGCGCTTCCGCCTGCAGGATATTGCCCGCAAACAGTACGGCATCAACGCCGGCTTCTTGGACTACTTCCGGCAAGCGGTCGATATAATCAAACGCTTCACGCAGATCGCTTACAGCCAGTAGTTTCATTGTTGCCTCCAGATTGGTTTGGACGACGTTACTTAAGAGAGTTTTTTCTCCGCAAAACAGTTTCACCCCAAACGTGACAAGGTGTTAACAATACGCTACACAAAATCCTGCTTCGGGGGTGTCTAAACGGACTGCCCGAAAGCGTAGTAGACGCTCCCAGTTCATACCGCCAGGTCTGGAGAAGCAACTCCTAACCGTTACGCAACAGCTTCCCCTGAAAGGGAAACGTGAAGTTTCTAACCTCTGGATCACTCTCGGAGCTAACGCGACTGCTGAGGAGCAAGCCTGCAGGTATCCTTGTGGTCTCCCCTGGCAGGGAAGGGCCCTGCTCCGACGATCAGCACCACCGCCAGCCCCTTCACTTCCTCTGACCCTCCAGGCCAGTTCCCTCTGGAAGGGAACCTTTTTTGAATTTCAGCACAAGCATTGGCCTCAACGTCCGCGCTGAACAAGAAGCCAAGGGTATCCTTGCCGTATACCCTCCGAATTTTGCTGAAAGTCTTCGCGCTTTGCTCTTCAAAATGTCTCAGCGGAACGACACTTTTGACGGAAGCAGTAGAGACCTGCTCCGATCCAGGAAAACAAAAGAAACAGCAATACGCAGGATAAGGGGCACGCTCCCTTCGCCTATGCCCTGAGGCAGGCAGCATCAGCAAGGCAGCTCTCGCTTTCTTGCAAAGAAGGGTCGTTTACCCTCAGGCCACCCCGGACGGCAAGCCGGATTCCGGTGAAAGCGCTGGACGGAGCTGCATCATGAGAAAACGAAAGGCACGGTCGAGCTCCTGAAGTACTTCGGGACGGATGCGATAGTAAGAGCGCGGCCCCTCAACCTGAAACGTGATGAGTCCAACTTCACGCAACGTGCGCAGGTGCTGCGAGATGGTTGCCTGCGCCAACGGCAACTCCTCGACCAGCTCGAAGCAGGGCGTGGCCCCCCGCTCGGCCAGTAGCTTCAGAATGGCAATGCGCGCCGGGTGTCCCAACGCCCGCATCAACGCAGCCATTCGTTCCTCCGGTGGCAGAAATCGCCTCGTTTCGTTGCGAGCCATGTCTTTTCAAAAAATCGTTTTTCGACGATATACAATAATAAAGCGGCTCGTTACAAAACGCAAGGTACGGTTCAGGCAGCCGACCGGGTTTGCTCCAGAGATTGCAGTTCATAGAGTCGCCGATAGAGTCCATCCCGTGCGATAAGCTCTTGATGGGTCCCTTGCTCCCGTATTTCACCTCGGTGCATTACCAGAATTTGATCGGCATGCTGGATGGTTGAAAGACGGTGTGCAATGATAATAGCCGTACGTCCCCGCAGCAGCGTCTCCATGGCCTGCTGAATGAGTTGTTCGGTTTCCGTATCGATGCTGGACGTAGCCTCGTCGAGTACCAGGATTTTCGGATTGTAGACCAGTGCTCGCACAAACGAGAGCAACTGTCGCTGGCCATGCGAAAGCGTGACCCCTCGCTCCCGCACATCCTGGAAGTAGCCATTGGGCAGGCGCTCGATAAAACGGTCAGCTCCGATCATCCGCGCTGCCTCCTGCACTTGCTCAAAGGAAATGGAGGGATCGCCCAGTGTGATATTATCGAGCACTGTTCCGGAGAACAGGAACACATCCTGTAGCACCAGTCCGATATGGCGACGCAGATCGCGCAGGGCGTAAGCGCGCACATCGTGGCCGTCCAGTAGGATCTGGCCGCGTTGCACTTCATAGAAGCGCAACAACAGGTTGATGATGGTGGTTTTGCCGGCGCCGGTTGCTCCGACGATGGCCACGTGCTGGCCCGGTTCGACCGTGAACGACACGTCGCGTAGCACCCAGTTGGGCTCCTGGCCGTCGGTCGGTAACTCGTCATAGGTGAACCAGACGTTGCGAAATTCGATGTGCCCCTGAAGACGTTCGATGCGCACGGGATGAGCCGGCTCGGGCAGCGCTGTGTCCTGGTCGAGCAGTCCGAAGATGCGCTCGGCCCCGGCCATGGCACTCTGCAACATGTTGTACTGATCCGAGAGGTTACGAATCGGCTCAAAGAACTGGCGTACGTACTGAATAAAGGCGATGAGCACACCGATGGTTAAGGTGCCCTCGAGAGCTCGCAGGCCGCCCACCCAGAGCACCAGTCCCAATGCCGCATCGGAGACCAGCTGCACGGCTGGCCAGAACAAAGCAAAGTAGAAGACCGTTTTGATCTGGGCCTGCCGATGTGCATCGTTGATTTGCCGAAAACGGCGCAGCTCCTCGGCTTCGCGGTTAAAGAGCTGTACGATTTTCATCCCGCTGATGTGCTCCTGCAGAAACGCGTTCAGCCGAGCGATTTGCCGACGCGTCTCCCGGTACTGTTCCCGCACCTTTCGACGGAACCAGCCCACAGCCATCGCCATGAGCGGCATAACTGAGAGGGTCACCAACGCCAGCCGCCACTCCAGCATGAACATGAAGTACGCAATGAACACGATACGAAACAGATCGCCCAGAATCCGCACGACGCCGGCCGAGAGCATATCGCTGAGTGATTCCACGTCGCTGGTGACGCGAGTGATAAGCCGTCCGACAGGCGTCCGATCAAAAAAACGCAACGACTGGCGCTGGATGTGGCGGTACACCTGCGTGCGAATGTCATAGATCGCCTGCTGCCCGATCCACTGGGTCAGGTAGTCGTTAACAAACGACAGAACCGCCTCTATCACGAGCACACCGATCAGGAGCAGGATAAGCTGCTGCAACCCGGTCCAGTCGCCTTCGACGATGTGACGGTCGATGGCCACCTGCACCAGTTTAGGCCGAAGCGGTCCCAGAAATGCTTCGGCCATCACCGTGCAGAAGGCCAGAGCTACCCACCCTCTGTAAGGCCACAGGTAGCCGGCCAATCGCCGCAACAGGCGCCGATCCAGGCCAGGTACTTCGTCGCGGTTCGGGTTATCGTCCACGTTCTTCTGCCACGTTGGCGGTTTCCGGCAACGCGGTCTGCTCTGGAGTGTGCGGTAGCAGCACGTAGCGCTTCAATTCTTCGGCTGCCTCGGTGTTCGGGAAGACGGCCTGTGCCTCGGCTACGAGCGGTGTCGGATCCTCGTAGCGGGCGCTGAAGTGCCCGAGCAGAAGCCGACGGGCGCCGGCTGCTCGGGCCAGCTCGGCTGCTTCTCTGGCCGTGGCGTGTCCCCGTTCAACAGCCAGTGCAAGGTGTGCTTCACTGAATGTTGCCTCATGGTAGAGCAGGTCCACCCCTTCGGCCAGCAGGCGGCCGTTCTCGCAGGGACGTGTGTCGGTCAGATACGCGAACGTACGTCCCGGGATGGGTGGTCCCAGTACCTGCTCGGGGCGCACTATCCGATCGCCGACCCGTACCGCTTGCCCTCCCTTCAGCACCCGATAGTGTTCGGGTTGGGTAACCCCGAGTGCCTGCGCGCGCCTCACGTCCAGCCGTCCCGGCCGCGTACGTTCCGCAAACCGATAGCCTACCGTAAACACTCGGTGTACCACCGGGCGGGCCGTCACCACGTACTCAGGCGTCTCGAACACCACAGCCTCTGTGAAGCCTTCCGGCAGCTCCACGTAACGAATCGGATAGCCACGCTCCTTTTCCGAAAGGCCGGGCAGCGTTTCCACCACCTGCTTGATCCCTACCGGCCCCACCACAACCAGCGGATTGGTGCGGTTGATCATGGCCAGCGTAGCCAGCAGACCAAAGAGTCCGTAAAAGTGATCACCATGAAAGTGTGTGATAAAGACCGCCTCCAGACGGGACAATTTGAGCCCCGCTGCCAGCAATCGATACTGCGTGCCTTCACCGCAGTCAAACAGTAGCAGCCGGCCGGCTCGCCACAGAGCTACCGAGGACAGATGTCGTGTACGTGTGGGAATGGCCGAAGCAGTCCCCAGCGGAATGACCCAAAGCTCCACCGTCGTCTATAGTTGTTTTAACTCCTCTTCTAGCAACTGCTGCCGATACAGGCGGGCATACAATCCCCCCCGCTTGAGCAGCTCGGTATGCGTTCCCCGTTCAACGATCCGTCCTTCGTCGAGCACCAGAATCATATCGGCTTCCTGTACGGCCGAGATGCGATGACTGACGATCACTATCGTACGCCTGCCGTAGTGGCGGCGAAGCTGCCGCAAGATGCGCTGTTCTGTTTCCGGATCGACGGCTGAGAGTGCGTCGTCCAGAATCAAAATACGAGGACGTCGGATGAGGGCTCGCGCAATGGCCGTTCGCTGCTTCTGTCCGCCTGAAAGCGTAATCCCCCGTTCGCCTACAAAAGTTTCGAAGCCGTGAGGGAAGTGCCGCACATTTTCCAACAGGTCGGCTTCGCAGGCAGCCTGCTCAATATGAACCGGATCGGCCTCCAGCTCTCCAAACGCAATATTGGCCGCCACGGTATCACTGAACAGAAACACATCCTGTGGCGCATAGCCGATCGCTCGACGCAACACGGCCAGCGGGATGCACCGCACGTTATGCCCGTCAATCTCTACGACGCCCTGTACTGGCTCGATCAGTCGGGGAATCAGCTCTACCAGCGTGGTTTTGCCCGCCCCTGTACGTCCCACAATGCCCAGCACGCCCCCAGCCGGCAGATCGAAACTGACGTCCTCAAGCACCCAGGGCCCTTCCTTTTCGTAGCGGAAATACACGTGCTTAAAAGTGATGCGTCCTTTGATCTGTTGGATCGAATCATCCGTCCAGGCCGGGTCGTCGCGTATCTCCGGCTCTGTATCGAGAAGTTCGGCCAGTCGGCTCATAGAAGCTGATGCCCGCTGAATCATCGACAGCACAAAGCCCACCGAGGCCACCGGCCAGGTCATCAGCGCCACATAGATGATAAATTCGGCAATGTTGCCGAGCGTGATGGTACCGGCCATGGCCAGTTGCCCTCCTTTCCATACCACCAGAATGGTCGCCAGCCCCGTCAGCAACAGAAAGATTGGCGACCAGAAAGCGTCCACACGGGCCAGGTCGAGCATCCGTCGGCGGTAGGCCTCGCTTTCGGCATCAAAGACGCGGGCTTCGGCATCTTCGCGCGTGTAGGCTTTCAGCACGCGGATGCCATTAAGTGCCTCCTGCACACGGCTGGTCAACTGTGCGTATTGTGCCTGCAACGCGTCGCTTCGCCGATGTACCAGGTGGGCTACCCAGAAGACGCCTACGGCCAGCAGCGGCATGGGCAACAGCGTGTACAGCGTCAGTTCCGGCGAAATGAGCAACATAGCGGTAATGGCGGCTATCATCAGCACCACGGCCCGCGTGGCATACATGATAGCCGGCCCCACATAGCGCCGCACCTGTTCGATGTCGCTGGTTGCCCGTGTGAGCACGTCGCCCGTGGAAAACCGGCGGTAGAAACTTGGCGGCAGCCGCTGCAGATGTTGATAGAGCGCATTACGCAGGTCATACTCGATATGACGCGAAGCCACCACCAGCGTCCGCCGCATCAGAAAGGTAAACAGTCCGCTCAGCAGACTAAGCCCCAGGATGACACCTCCGTAGAAGAGCAGTCCGGTCAGCGCGTAGGCATAGAAAAAAGGCTGTGCGGCTGTCCCTTCGACGGCCCGATAATAGGCGACAAAGCGGGGAACACTATCAATGGCCTGACGAACGATGCCCGGCGCCAGCATCGCAAACAGCGCCGAAGCAATGGCACAGAGCAGGCCAGGACCGAACAGCCTCCGGTACTTCCAGAAATATCTATTGAGCCGGGCGAGCGTCCCCATACGCCAACCAGTCCACAACAACAGCCCGTCTCGAACGCCCGAGCCCGTCCGGCTGATCCTGTCTGTTCAGAGCGCGCCCCGCTGTCGCAGATCGCGAATCACCACCAGAATGTACAGTAGCAGGGCCACCATCAGCAGCGGTACGCCCAGAAAGATACCGATCCCTACGCTCCAGGCTGCAAACCCGCTCAGGAGAAAAATCAGCAGGCAACCCAGACCGATGATGGCCAGCACAACGGCCGCGCGCAGCAGCCGATCAACAGAAGCCGCAGCGTTCATGGCATTTTGCGGGATGAGTGGGCAGGTGTTGCCGACGAGAGCAGCCGGGACCGTTCGGGCGGCGTTGGGTGTGGCGGACCGTGGCAGCTCGTGCAGGCCACCCGGTCGGCCCGTAGATCGGTCAACAGCGCGCCATGCGACGGTACCCGCTGAAAGGCATCGGTCTCGCCATGACAGTTCAGACAGTTAATGTTGGGATAGGACCCGCTGTACTGAATCGGCTCGTCCCAGCTCCGGGTCACGTAAAGCAGCCAGTGCCGCAGGCCATCGCGCTTAGCCTCAAAGGAGCCATGCAATCCATACGTCGTGTGGCAGGCATAGCACTGGTTCTCTGGAATCCACTTATTGCGATAATGCAGGGCCGCCAGCGTCGCACTGTGCGGATCCTGTAAATCCTGCACAAAGGGCGCCATCACATGACATGAATTGCAGGAAGCTACTGTCTTTGTTTCCTCAAACACAAACTCTACGGCCCCCATCAGGGCCAGCGCCGGTAACGCAAAGAGCCCCAGGAGCATGGCCCAGTGATAGAAGGGGCGCGGAAGACGACGACGCAGTACCCAGTGACTCAGCACCAGCCAGCCAATGCCGATCAGTGCGGCGACGATCCCAATCACCCGAAACAGTTCGGCTGCTGTAAAGCCCGGCGTTTCGCCCGCAGCAGCCCGGGCCACCACAGGCCACCCGATCAACAGCCCCGTCAGCAAGATACGTTGCAGATCACGCATCATCATGGTTCCATGGAAGTTTCAGGCCGCAGCAGAGGCCGGTCGAATACGCACGGCACTCTCCTTGAAGGCCGGTTCTTTAGAAATCGGATCGACCGTCGGATTGACCACCCGGTTGACCAGCGCCTCGGGCGAATGGAACGGTGCAAACACGACACCGGGTGGGACATCGGTACGCACCCGCGCCTGCAATACCGTCTGCCCCCGTCGACTTTCCACCAGCACGGGCTCACCGTCCCGAATACCATAGCGATGCGCATCTCGAGGATGCACCACCAGAAAATCCGTGGCGATGTCTTCCAGCTCCTCGAGTTTACCGGTGAGCGTCAGCGTATGCCAGTGCTCATAGACCCGTCCGGTTACCAGCACGAGCGGATATTTCTCTGATCGGGGATCGCTCGGAGGCTTCTGGTGCTCCAGATAAATCACAGCTCGACCATCAGGTCGTCCATAGAAGTCAAAACGACCCGTCCCCTTCGCCATCGGATCTTCACCCGGCACGTAGCGACGGCAGGTACCCGGATGATCCTCGGTCGGCGCCGGCCAGAGAATACCCCGCTCCTTCTTCAACCGCTCGTAGGTGATGCCCGCAAAGTTATAGGGTGAATGCGCCGAAATCTGACGCCACTCGTCCCAGATCGCTTCGGGCGTACGGGCCTTGATCAGCTCACCATAGCCCAGCCGATCGGCCAGCTCGATCAGAATCTCCAGATCCGAACGCGCCTCGCCTGGCGGATCAACCAGTTTGGGAACCAGATGGTAGCGGCGCTCCGACTGACTATAGACGCCCCCTTTCTCAACCCACATAGCCGAAGGTAGGAAAACATCGGCAAACTGGGTGGTTTCTGTAGGATAGACAGCGTCGGCCACCACCAGAAACGTGCGCTGCATAGCCTCCCGATAGCGCTCCGCGTGGGGCAGCGACTGCGCGGGGTTGGTTCCCATGATGAGCACACACTTCAGGTCGCCCCGCGCCATAGCTTCGAACATAGCGATGGCATGATAACCGGGTTTCGGACTGATTCGGCCTCGCGGCACTCCCCACAGATCTTCCATTTCCGCACGGTGCTGCGGATTGGTCACCACACGTCCGTTGGGCAATGCATGCGCCAGCGCCCCCGTATCGCGCACCCCGCCCCCCGCATTGGGCTGACCCGTCAGCGAAAATGGGGTGGCGCCTGGCCGTCCGATATGGCCCGTAAGCAGGTGCATGGCATTGATCAGCCGGTTGGCCGCCGTACCCTGCGCCTGTTGATTAAGCCCCATGGTCCAGATCGACATGGTCGCCTCAGAAGCGGCAAACAGATACGCGACTTCTTCGATCTGCCGCGCCTCCACACCGCAGATTGGCGCTACCCGCTCCGGCGTATACCGCGCCACATGCCGCTTCAGATCATCAAACGTGCGCTCGGCATTCCCCTCCCGGAACGTCAGGTAATGCGCGACCATGTCCTGATCGATAAAGCCGTTCCGGATAAACTCATAGATCATCGCATTGTAGAGCGCCACATCCGTCCCCGGCCGAATGGGTAGGTGATAATCGGCATGTCGGGCCGTACGCGTACGCTGGGGGTCCACCACAATGATCACCGTCTCAGGCCGACTCCGCTTGCGATCCATCACACGCTCCCATACAATAGGATGGCAATCGGCTGTATTGGACCCTGTGATGAAAAAGCAGGTGGCATGGTCGATATCTTCATAGCAACCCAGCGGTTCATCCTTGCCAAAAACCGAGATGTATCCTGCGGCAGCCGATGCCATGCACAGCCGCGGATTGCCATCCACGTTGTTGGTTCCGATACCGGCTTTGAAGAGCTTGTTGGCCGTATAGCTTTCTTCAGTGAACAGCTGACCGCTTCCGTAAAAGGCCACACTATCCGGACCATAACGATCAATGGCTTCCCGAAAGCGCTCAGCCACCAGGGCCATGGCTTCCTCCCAGCTTGCCCGCTCCAGACGCCCATTTCGGCGAATCATTGGATAAAGCGCCCGGTCTCGAACGTACAAGATCTCACGGTTCAGGATGCCTTTGATGCAGAGCCGACCCCGGTTGTGCGCGTACTCGTCACCCTTCACATCAACCACCCGGCCATCACGCACCCCGATCATGATGCCACAACCGGTCCCACAGAACCGGCAAACGCCTTTATGCCAGCGATCAACGGGAATGGCCGGCTCACGCTGCCAGAAACCTTCACAACCCGAAATGGGACCGGTCAGTATCAACCCTCCGGCCAGCGCACTGAGCCGTTGCAGCAACTCACGACGGGTCAGTTTTTCGCCTTCCATAAAAAAGCATCGGTTCTGTTGAAAGACTTGCGTTTAAGGTACACAGGATTCTGGAGGATATGCAAATTGAAAACAAAATAGTATTTAATATTTACCGAACATTATTGCATTCGTATACAAAAACTTCCGGAGGCAACTCCTGACGTAGCAAACGAGCGGTCAGGCGCAACAGGCGTTGCTGCTCAGGCCACGACAGCCGGGCAGCAGCCTCTTCTTCATCAAGCCAGGCGAAGGCATCGTGCTCGTCGTCAAGCACCGGATCGGTGGTTAACTCGGCCGCAAATGCCGGGATCAGATTGATGCGATCATGCTGCCACTCGTAAAACGCGTTCAATGAAGGCACTACCCAGAGCCGACGGGGCTGCTGCCCGGTTTCCTCTTCGATTTCGCGCAGCGCCGTTTGCCAGGCGGCCTCCCCACGCCGAATTTTACCACCGATCATACGCCACTGACCGGCATAGCTTACGCCAGGTGCCCGTCGCAGCAGTAAAAACTGTGGCCGGCCTTTTTCCAACCGATAAGCATACACATCAACAACGCGAATTACTGTTTCGACCATACGTCCATCAGGTTTGCTCCCGAAACTCGCTCCAGAATCGCAACAACGCACACACCCGGGGCGCCTTCATCCGGGGCATACCGTCTCCTCCAGGAAGGTAAGCCATGCGCAAGCTCCCCCCTTCGTATACAGCCTGCCGCTGGCCACATCGGCCCCCGGAGCCCGGTCACAAGCGGCTGTAGCGCTTCAGCGCGACGGCGTCCTGCAGGATGCCTTCCATCGCTATGTTACGTGTCATAGACGCTTCTACTGATACAAGCCGCCGAGCGACAACGCCGACTCAACGACACACAGCGCGTAGGGTTCTGGCAGAAGCTTCCCGCCTGTCCGGAACGGCTGCTCCAGGGATGGCGGCCTCAGCCAAATGACTATGGCCGATGACCACCAACACGTCAGAGAACCCATGTAGATACCCGAACTGTTCGTTTGCTGAAGAAGTATCCCGTGCCCCGCTGGCCGTGTTACGTCGTTATCAGCACAAAGCCCCACGCACCTGCGCCGCCAATGGTACGAAGGGATCTCTGGTGAAGAAAGCATTTCGGTAGCAGATACCGTAACGCCGTGACCAGTTCGCCACCCACTTTCCACAGCTTCCACCTCGGCCAACAGCAACGCCTAAGACCGTCGTGAGTCATCAGGCCATGCTCTACATGCTCCAGCTGACGTCCACAGTCTGGCGGCACAGGCACTCCAACCGCTTCCCGAATCCTGTGAGCCCGCCTGCCGGCTCTGGAGCTTCCTTGAATCGTGTGCCTCCCTCACTGGTCTGCCCCAGACGCGCTGTGAGGAAGACGGATGGAAGCCCTATGTTCTCCAGCCTTCATATCCGCGGGCGATTGCCCGCGAGGCTTTGGTATTCCCGCATCTCAGTAGCTTATTTTTTGAGCGGCCATGGAAAACCATCCAGAGCATCAGGGCTGGTTCAGTATAGGCCAAATCCCGGGCGTCGAGCCTGCTTTTCTCAGGATTGGATAGCTGAGCTAAAAAGTCAGCAAGGTGTCTGGCCGTTATGCTTCGGCTTACGCAACAGCAAACCGGTTGTCATGTTGCACTTACAATCCCGTGCACGCCTCAGGCGCCTGATCGGGACGATCAGGCGCAACAAGTCTTCCCTCCATAGCGTTGTGAAGATGTTCAGCCTCAAACGTCTCCTATGGACTACTACACGTTGGTTATTCTGGGCGCCCTGATTGGCTTTCTGGTGTTGGCCGCCTTACTGCTGGTGCCGGTGTATCGCTTTCTGCAGCGTGAAGACGAAGCGGCTCGCCGTTTCACGGCCGAATATTTTCGACGTCAGCAGGCCGCCCATTCAAACGGCGCCGACGACGAAGACTCCCCTGCGTCGCCCCCTACTCGATCCTGATCAGCGGTGCAAGCTGCTGGAGCGTCTTGGGGCCAATACCCGGCACAGCCTCCAGATCTTCCAGGCGTCGGAAGGGACCGTGGGTTTCGCGGTATTCGACGATGCGGCGCGCCAGCACCGGACCGATACGCGGCAGGCGTTCCAGTTCTTCGGCCGTAGCCGTGTTCACGTTCAGCGGCTCTGGCTCGAGCACCTTTTGCATGCGCGCCGCTCCTTCCCGAAAGCGCGCAGCCTCTTCGGCCGTCGGTGGCGGCACCGGTTGCTGACGCTGCCACCAGCGATAGGCAAGTCCCGCCAGCAGTAGTGCCAGCAGTCCCAGCAGTACGCCCGCTTCGGTGCGCGTAAGCGACAGACGGGATAGCCAGCGTTTCAACCGCTTCATAGCCGAATTTTAAAAGGCTTGCCCTTTGGCTAAAGATACATGCAAAAGCTGGCGGATACCTGTCGTTTTCTCGACACTTTCCGTGCGGGCATGCGTTTCTGGATAAAGCCGGAAGGAGGTCCCTGATGCTTGTTCGCACCGAAGCTATTGTCCTGCGGACATTGCCCTATGGAGAGACCAGCCTGATTGTCTCGCTCTTTACGCGGGCAAAGGGACGGCTTTCTGTCATAGCAAAAGGGGCTCGCCTGCCAGGCAGTCGGTTCGGGGGCACGCTACAGCCGTCTTCCTGTCTGCAGGTAGTTTTTTACTACCGGCCTACCCGAGAGCTCCAGATACTCCGCGAAAGTAGCTTTGCACAATATCTGCCCACGCTGGGCCGTGATCTGGAAAAGCTGACGCTGAGCCTGCGCATGGTTGAACTGGCGCAGGCGTTACTTCCTCCTGAAGAACCCCTGTTGGAGTTTTTTGACGCATTCTGGCAGGTGCTGGCCCGGCTTGATGCGGCCTCGGCCCGGGCCTGGAATCTGCTACCCTGGTTTCAGCTCCGGCTGGCCGCTGCGTTGGGCTTTGCCCCGCAGATCGAGCGGGCCCGGGTCGAACAGATCGGTCCGGAGGGCGGAGAGCTGGTCCTTAGTAGCGGTCAGGTGCGCCCCCACTCAGCGGATCCAGCACCGGTGCGGCTGGCCTCACGTGCAGCGCTGCGGGCTTTTGCCTTGCTGGCCCGGACCGACCCTGATACGGCGCTGCGGTTGCATTTGAATGCTACCCAGCGGCACGAACTGCTACAGCTTACTGAGGCCTATCTGCAGCATCATATCCCGGAAGGCTTTCCTGCACGCAGTGGACGGGTGGCTGAACGCCTGTTCGAGACGCTACGGTCGGGATCCTGAGCGACTGTGCCGCAGTCGAAGTGCCGCTTCCCGACCGACCTTCCTATGCTAACCGGCAATGACCCATCTTCCAAGCTGGCGTAAGAACCTGCAGCGGCACAGCGGCTTCTGGCGCGACGGCTACTGGTATGATCTACACCTGGAGCGGCGCATGCCGCTCGCCCTGGAGATGATCGACGAAATGGTTCTGGCGTTGCCGCCCCTGCGCGAAGGCACGCGCGTGTGCGATCTGGCCTGCGGCACCGGCAATGCCGCCGCAGCCGTCGTATCAGCGTATCCTATGATTCACCTGACGCTGATTGACCAGGACCCTGAACTGCTGGCTATCGCCTACGATAAAGTCGCCGATTACTGCCCGGACACGGTTACAATTCAGGCGACCATCGTACCCGATGGGGAGCCACTGCCGGGAGCCCCCTATGATGTGGTGCTCGCCTCTCTGGCGCTGCACGTGCTGGTGCGGCACGACACCGAGCACACCGATCCGGCCGAAGCGGAAACGCGCTATGAACTGCTCCTGCAAAGCATCCGCGATTCACTCACGTCCGGCGGACATCTGATCATCGGAGATCATGTAGGTGTGCTGCCGCTGTACCGCCATCTGAAAGCGCTCGAACGCATCGGCTTTGTCGATGTGGACTGTGCCTGGCGGGTAGATGATTTCTTCGTAATTGGCGGCCGCGTGCCGGATATGCCCTAACCCAGCAGACGCTTCAGCTCTTCCGGATCCCGGTTAAGCAGTCCCTGCTTGCGGTAGTAAATCATCGTTGTCTCCAGCGTGCCGTGACGCATGCGCCGACGCACCTCTTCCACCGACATGCCCTGATTCAACCAGATCAGCGCAGCCGTATGCGTCAGACTATGCGGCGTCACCCCGCGCCGCGTAATGCCAGCCGCTTCCAGATGCTGCTTGATCCGACTGCGCACCGAACGCGTGTTGAGACGCTGCCCTTCGGAGCGATGCCCATGCGACACAAAGAGAGGCGCATCGGGATGCACCGGCCGCCGCGTGTCCAGATAAGCCTGTAAGGCCTCTACCACCGGAGGATCCAAGGGTACCTGCTGATCCTTGGCCGTGTGTCCCTTCCCCTGCACGCGTAGATACCAGCCCAGCAGCGTCTGATCCAGATCGCGCACGTCTGCCCGCACAATCTCTACCTCACTCAACCCCGCAAACAGCATCATATGCACAATAGCCCGATCCCGCAGACCTATCTGTGACATGTCCTGATCCAGCACGGCCAGTAACCGTTCAATCTCGACACGCGTCAGCACCGAACGGGAGTGGCTCGATGGCCGCCGATTGCCTTTGACCGTACGCGCCGGATTCTCCACCAGCAGACCAATATCCACCAGATACTGACAGAATCGACGCAGCGCCGTCAGATAGGTCGAAACCGACACCTGATGCAGCTTCTTCTCACGCATCAGGTACTGTTTGTAACGCTCCACATCGGCGACGCGAAACCGGAAAAGTCCCCGTTGACTGGCAAACCATCGCTCAAATTCATGCAGGGACCGCCGATAGGTGCCGACCGTCTCCGGGCTTTTATTTTTCAGATACTCCGACTGGAAATCCCGCAGACGCCGCTGCAACTCGCTCAGCGTTAGCCGCAGGCCTTTTTCCCGGCGCCTGCCCTCCGCCTCCCGTTCGGCCATAACCCTTTCCGCCTGGTTCAACATATTCGTAATAATACGGGCACGGAAGACGAAGGTCAATAACGGACTTCACCCCCTGTCTCCTACCGATGCTTTTCGACGGGTTGGGCAGGGCAGGCGCACTGACAGCGCTACCGGCACAGCACGCACGGCACGCGGCACCACCACCTGTACCGTAGGATCATCCGGACGAAAGTTCAGCAGCATTTCCAGCACCTCCGCTTTGGTCACCTTGTCCATCAAGAGCTGACGCAATCGACTGGCACCAGGAAATCCTTTGAAATACCCACCGTACATCCGGCGCATCTCCAGCACACCCTTCCGCTCGCCCAGCCACTGGCACTTCAGTTCCAGATGTTCGGCCACCACACGCACCCGCTCCTCCCAGGAAGGCGGGGGCGGCAGCTCACCGGTTTCCATATAGATTTTAGTATCCCGAAAAATCCAGGGATTACCAATCGCACCACGCCCGATCATTACAGCATCCACGCCGGTTTCGTCGAACATTTGCTTGACTTTCTCCGGCGTAGTCGCATCACCGTTACCGATAATCGGGATCGGCAGCTCCAGCTGTTTCAGACGACGGAGCCATTCCCATCGAGCCGTTCCCTTGTACATCTGCGCACGCGTACGTGCGTGTACGGTAAGGGCCTGCACGCCGCAATCCGCCAGCATGCGCGCCACCTCCAGAATGCGAATCGAACGGTCATCCCATCCCAGCCGGGTCTTAACCGTAACCGGCCGCGTGGCCACTTCGATGACAGCTTCTGTCAATCGCTGCATCTTTTTCAAATCACGCAGTACGCCGGCTCCGGCATCTTTGCAGACCACCTTGCGCACCGGACATCCAAAGTTGATATCGATCACGTCCGGACCGATCTGATCGACAATGCGAGCGGCTTCGCGCACCTGCTCCAGCTCGCCTCCGAAAATCTGAATCCCTACCGGACGCTCCTCATCGTAAATGTCCAGCTTTTTAACAGCATCCTCGCTCTCATGCAACAATCCACCGGACGAAATAAACTCGGTAAACACCATGTCGGCCCCATAGCGCTTGCACAACAGCCGAAATGGTGGATCGCTCACGTCTTCCATCGGCGCCAGGAACAGGGGCCGCTCGCCCAGCTCAAGGGTCCCGATGCGCATGTTTCCTGTACAGTTACTCCCGGTCTGTCCAGCATCGCGCCCTCCTACCGAAGCACCTGTGTCCTGTTCCGCATGTAACCGAACCGTCTCATCCTGCGTAGGCGCAACCGATGGCTTGCTTTTCTGGCATACCTTGATTTTTTTATTCCAACCACCAACATCTACACAACCATGCGCCGTCTGCCTGTTCTGTTGCTGTTGGTCGCGGCCTCCCTGCTTCTGGCAGGCTGTGGGCCGAACCTGTTCGATCTGTTACGGAACATCTGGGCCCTGGGCTTTTGCGGCACCGTGATCGTGGTACTTGACATCTTAGCCCTGATCGAACTGGCCAACAGTCCGCGCGACTTTTCCAGCAAGGCACTCTGGGCCCTGCTGATCATCTTCTTTCCACTGGTCGGATTGATCCTGTATTACTTTTTTGGACGGTAGAACCGCTGTGCGCCTGCCGGGTAACCTACGCCGGCTGGTACCGGACGGCTGCCGAACTGAACCTTCCCCCCGCTAAAGGCAACGCTGATCAGAGTCTCCACAATCATGAGAAGACCATCTGCGCTTACAGTACCTGCAATGCCTTCTGGTGACAAACTCCTTCATCCGTCATGAAACGGTACGCACTTACCATCCAGCGCGCTCTCTTTGCTACAATACTGCTGATCGGGGGACTGATGGGCTGTCGGACAGCTCCCCAGCCTACCCCCGAACAGGAGACGCCTCCGCTCCTGCTGATCTCAATCGATGGTTTTCGGGCCGACTATCTGGAACGCTACGTCCCGCCTACGCTGACCGCACTGGCACGCGAGGGCGTCCGGGCCGAAGCCCTGATCCCGGTCTTCCCTTCCTTAACCTTTCCCAATCACTATACGATCGTCACGGGGCTGTATCCGGACCGCCATGGCATCGTGGCGAACACGATGTTCGATTCAACACTGGGCTGGTTTCGGCTGAGCGACCGGGACGCCGTATCCGACGGTCGCTGGTGGCGCGAGGGCGAACCGATCTGGGTGACGGCCGAGCGCCAGGGCCTGCGCACAGCCACCTACTTCTGGCCCGGCTCTGAAGCCGAAATTCGCGGCTACCGTCCCACTTACTGGATACCCTACGACGGCAGCATCCCCGGCGAGACGCGCGTGCGCCAGGTGTTGGAATGGCTGGACCTGCCCGACTCCCTGCGCCCCCGCTTCCTGACCCTTTACTTTAGCGAAGTAGATCATGCCGGCCATGAGTACGGTCCCGATGCCCCCGAAGTGGCCGAGGCAGTACAGCGCGTGGACAGTTATCTGCAGCTGCTTGTAGATGGCTTGAAAGCCCGTGGTCTGTTCGATCACATCAACATCATGATCGTCTCGGATCACGGGATGACAGCTACCTCCCGCGAACGGGTCATCTTTCTGGACGACTATATTGCGCTCGACGACGTACAGGCTGTCAACTGGTCGCCAGTGCTCATGCTCATACCTCGCCCCGGCCGCCTCGAGACCGTACTGCAGGCATTGCGGCAGGCCCATCCCCATCTGCAGGTGTACCGAAAAGAAGCGTTGCCTGCTCACCTGCACTATAGTACACATCGGCGTATCCCGCCGATTGTAGGACTGGCAGATGAAGGCTGGATGATCACCACCCGCGAACGCTTTGAACGACAACGTAATCGCTTTCCCCAGGGCATGCACGGCTACGATCCGACACTTCCTTCCATGCAGGGCATTCTGGTTGCCCACGGACCGGCTTTTGCCCGTGGCCTGGTCGTTCCGCCCATCGCAAACGTCCACCTCTATGCCCTGATGTGCCACCTGCTGGGCATCGCTCCAGCCCCGAACGACGGCTCCCTGGAAGCGCTGGAGCTTATGTTGTCCCCTGAAACAATCACACCTTAAAGTGTTTATTTGACAGGAAGATACGCTTTTGCCCGCACAGAAGCGTGTAGACATGAAAGTCTGTGTACTCACAGGAGCCATCCTGCTACTGACCGGATGCGCTCTGATTGAACCAGGCAAGCCGGTCGCAAAACTGGTTTCCGAATGCGACGAGCAACCCCTCCGGCTTGACGTGAGTCGCTTCTCTCGCAACACCTCGCTGCTTCCGGGGAAATGGCAGTGGGTAAAGACAACGGCCTACGCTACCATCAGTGAGCGCCCCTGGGTCCAGACGCCCTGCTCGGCAGGCTATACCGAAACACTCCTCATTCGTCCTGAAGGCACGGTTGAAGTATACCGCAACGACACGCTGGCCTACCGCCAGTCCCTTCAGGAATTTCTGGATCGCCATCTGATCTGGGGGATCTATTATAGAGATTTGCTGATGCTCAGCTCAGCTCCCGTCGATGGGCTGGAGCACCTCTACGTCCGAACGCGATAGATCGACAGGGGCATGCTTCAGTCGATGCGGCGCAACCGGGCAAACTTGAGCACCAGCTTTTTCTGGCCCACTTCCGGAAAGAAAACGACGGCACGAGCCTGATCGCCCTGCCCTTCCAGTGTTAGGACCTTGCCCTCTCCAAACATCGGATGCTCCACGCGAGCACCGGGCACAATCTCACCGATGCCCTCATCATACACCACCCTCCGTGCTCCATCCAAAGCACTATCTGTCCGGGATCGAGGCTTTCGAGAGGAATGAGGATCCTGCTCCACATAGTGACCGGTACGCAGCTTCCGATCGACTACCTGGCCACGACGGAAAGGCAGCCCGGCTTCGGTCACGATAACATCTGTGTCGAGCTCTTCCAGAAAACGGCTACGTACGCTGGGCTGCTGTTCCCCATAACGGTAACGGCTGCGAGCATAGCAGAGAAACAGGTGCCGCTGCGCCCGGGTTACGCCTACATAAAACAACCGCCGCTCTTCTTCCAGGTCCTTACGATCCTGCGTCGCCTGCGCAAGCGGAAAGAGCCCTTCTTCAAGTCCCGTAATAAACACCACGGGAAACTCCAGTCCCTTGGAAGCATGCAGCGTCATGAGTGTGACGCGGTTATCCTCGGGCATTTCGTCCAGATCCGTCAGCAGCGCCACCTCCTGCAGAAATCCGCTCAGCGTGGCCTGTTCGCCGGCCGTGGCCACGTACTCGGCGATGGCGTTCAGTAACTCCTGCACGTTCTCCCAGCGAGCAAGGGCCTCTGGCGTACCTTCGCGACGCAGCTCTTCGAAGAGACCGCTTTCCTGCAACAGCGAGCGTGCCAGTTCATCTGCCGGCATCGTGTCCATCCTGGCTGCATGACGGGCAATCAGAAAGTGAAACTGCTGCACGGCCTGCTGTGCCCGCGCGGGCAGTCCGACCGCTTCTACCCGTTCAAGCGTCTGCCACAGACTCAGACCGTGTTGCCGTGCGTAGTTCATCAGGATTTCGAGGGTGCGCTGACCGATGCCCCGTGCGGGATAGTTGATGACGCGCTGCAGACTGGCCGTATCATGTGGGTTGACCAGCAGTCGCAGATACGCCAGCACGTCTTTAATCTCCTTGCGCTGATAAAACGACAGGCTACCCACGACCCGATAGGGAATACCACCACGCCGCAGCGCTTCTTCGAGCGAACGACTCTGCGCATTGGTGCGATAGAGCACAGCAAAATCGCGAAAAGCATAACCATAGCGCACGTGCAGATCCCGTATGCGCTGCTCGATTTTCTGTGCTTCATCGCGCTCCGAAAGCGCCTCGACGAGCACAATCGGATCGCCCTCGGGATTTTCAGTCCAGAGCTGCTTTTCCAGCTGATCCCGATTGTGGCGAATGATTGCTTCGGCCAGCTTCAGGATACGGCGCGTCGAACGGTAATTCTGCTCCAGCCGGATGACGCGGGCGTCCGGGTAGTCGCGCTGAAACGACAGAATATTGCCGATGTCAGCGCCTCGAAAGGCATAGATCGACTGGGCATCGTCGCCCACCACACACAGGTTGCGATGCGTTTCGGCCAGCTTGCGGGCCAGTACATACTGCACTCGGTTCGTGTCCTGGTATTCGTCGATGTGTAGATAGCGCCAACGTTCCTGGTACTGCTGCAGGACGTCCGGATGCTGTTCGAACAGCTCGATGGGTTTGAGTAGCAGATCGTCGAAGTCGAGCGCGTTGGCTTTACGGAGCGCCTCCTGATACGGGCCGTAGAGCCGCGCTGCTTTTTCCTGAAGCGGCGAAGCGGCCAGCCGGGCATACGCCTCCGGCCCGATCATCTGGTTTTTGGCGCTGGAGATCAGGTGTCGGATTGTGCGCGGACTGTACTGACGTGGATCAATCTGGTAGCGCAGCATCAGCTCCCGCAGCAATCGCTCCGCGTCGTCAGTGTCATAAATGCTGAAGTCTGACGTATAACCGATGCGATGCCCTTCGCGGCGCAGGATCCGAGCAAAAATCGAATGGAACGTTCCCATCCAGATATGTCGGGCGGCCTTGGATCCGACCAGCCGTTCGATGCGCTCCATCATCTCCCGGGCCGCTTTGTTCGTAAAGGTCAATGCCAGGATCTGATGGGGCCGAGCCCGCCCCGCAGCAATCAGGTAGGCGATGCGATGCGTAAGCGTGCGTGTCTTACCCGATCCCGGTCCGGCGATGATCAGCACCGGTCCCTCGGTAGCCTGCACAGCCTGCCGCTGTACGGGATTGAGCCCTTCCAGAATGCGCGCAGCGGCTTCCGGGAATGTCTCGGAAACAGCGTCGGCGTCGGTTGTTGGCTCACGCTGTAAAAGAAACGTGCGCATCAAACTTCACAGGCTGGTTGGTGCCTTCTAAGAAAGCACATTTCTGACAGGAATGCCAGCAGGATTCTGATGAATCCGACTCAGACTGCCAGCTGCTTATCACCCGACATAACCTGTCGGGCTTCGGGCCACATGCGTATCCAGACAGGCATCCCTGCGACGCTACGACGAATGATTGCCACAAGCTTCTGAAATGCAGCTTCTTCCCGGGTAGTCCAGGCAAACCCATACGCTGCCCGCAACTCGGGCGGCAGCAGACCGAGCGTCAGTACACGCCAGGGTTTCGTAAACGGAGCAGCCCATCGCACCGGCGCAAGTACATGCGCAGCCAGCCGCCGAGCAGTAGGGGTCACCCTGAGCACATTGCTTGCCTGTATGGTCTGCACGTGCGCCATCAGTTCGGTCCACGAATTCGGAAAAGTGCCCGGCGGAAGGCCCAGCCAGGTCTCCATGGCCCGGGCCTCCTGGCAGTACCGATCCCGTTCATCAGGCATTAACGGTCGCACGAAGGTTTCATAAGCACAAAGCGTAGCTTCGATGGTGGTCACGTGCACCCAGGTAAGCAATGCCGGATCGTCGGCTCGATAGGTAGTGCCGGTCGGAAATATTCCCAGCGGCTCGGTGAGCGTGCCCCGCACCCGCTGATGCGCCTGTCGAATCCATTGCGCTACCTGCTCGGCTTCTGTTGCGGTCCCAAAGCTCAACCGCCGCATAGCTTGCACGGTGCGCGTAAAACGACGCCAGGCGGCTCGAAGTGATCGGGAAAAGTCCGAATGTTGGGCCACGGCAATGGCTATCAGCGGATGGGCCAGTTGCCAGAACAGCGCCCGTCCCCAGCCCAGCACCACTACCCGCTCGCGGTTCACCTGCCACGCAATGGAAATGCTCTCCTGCATAACCCCATGCAATACCCACATAGACTGTTAAACAGAAAAGCGCTGGCCCACCCACTGTTTCCGGCATAACAGTCTTTAACGAGTGGACATTGCTTCTGTCCATGAACTCCAACGTCACAACACACATCCAGCAATGTTGACAAGCATAGGCGCTGTCCGACATGTCCCCCCTCCGTCCTCCGGGCCAGCTCTCCCTTTGAGGGGGAGCAAAATTTTCTGGATCAGCACGTAACGCTTACTACAGCGTGATGGCCAGCTTTCTGGCAGAGCTTCTTCGTTGCGTCCCCCCCTCCCCGCTGGGAAGGGGCAACCATCGCTGCCGAATTAAGCTAACCGTCTTGTCTTCAGCGCAACGTAAGCCCAGAAAAACACCCCTCCGTCGCTTCGCAACAGCTCCCCCTATAAGGGGGGAGCAGATTCTTTGAATTTTACAGCAGTTGCTGCCGACGTCCTCCGGCAGTATATCCGGAGGCGGGAGCAGATTCTTTGAATTTTACAGCAGTGCCTGCACCAACGCCACGCATTTCTCGAACGCCGACGCTGACACCGGCTTTCAAGTTCGGAAAAGGCCAATCCATCCTAAGTCCCAAGCAAGACCTTCTTCTTTGACTCCCCCTCCGAGGAGGAGGTCGGGGGGGCTTACTCTCCATCCGCAACACCTCTGAGGTCCATCACCCCCTCCTTGAAGAGCCTTTGCCGTTTTTTTCCTTTCGCAACCTTTCACGAAACCCAACCGCCAGACCAATCATTTACTTGTTTAAACAAGTAAATCCTCATTCACCTTCAAACCAGCGTGGTCCATGATGGAAAAGACGCGCGTGCTGGTGCTGTACTACAGCATGTACGGTCACCTTGAGGTCCTGGCCCGTGAAGTAGCGGCCGGTGCGGCCGAAGTAGAAGGCGTTGAAGTGGTTGTCAAACGCGTGCCTGAACTGATTCCGGAAGAGCAGGCACGTCAGATCGGTGTCAAGCTGGATCAGGACGCGCCGGTCGCCACGGTAGAAGAGCTTCCCGAATACGATGCGATTATTGTGGGCACGCCCACGCGCTTTGGCAACATGGCGGCCCAGATGCGCAACTTCTGGGATCAGACCGGCCCGCTCTGGGCAAAGGGTGCGCTGATCGGCAAGGTAGGCAGCGTGTTTACCGCCACGGCCACCCAGCATGGAGGACACGAAAGCACGATACTTTCCGTCCACACCACATTCCTCCATCATGGAATGATTGTCGTTGGCCTTCCTTACAGCTGCGCCGAGCTCATGCAAATCGATGAGGTGGCCGGGGGGTCGCCCTATGGCGCCGGCACCATTACCGGTGGCGATGGTAAACGCATGCCGTCGGACGTAGAGCGGCGCATTGCGCGCTTCCAGGGACGCTACGTGGCCGAAATTGCCCGCCAGCTCAAAATCGGGCGGTTGCAGGCGCAGGCCGCCTGAATCCAGCAGGTTTGCTTACGCCTGGCCCGGTCGGCCTCTCCGGCCGGGCTTTTTTGTATGCGTTTGCGAGAAGATAAACGGGACGCACTGAACCGGTCGATGCGGCTGCTGCGGTTAGGGCAGAGTGCTGCCCGGTCCTCTTCGGATCCTTCGGCCCGGCCACGTCGAACAGGCATCGATCGGTGCTCCAACGTTCCGCGTCCATGCGCTCGGCCATCTACAGATTTTGCCTCTCGTAGCTGACCGACAGTCTCAGCGGACAGGCCCGGCGCAGGGCATCCGGATGACGCAACGCGTCTTACCAGAAGCGACCGGACGTTTTCAGGAGCCAGCGTTGCATCGCAACGCTAAGCGTGCCGTGGCGAATGGACCGAAAAAAAAAGGGCAGTGCGTCGGCTTTCTTCAGCTATGCGGCCTCTCCCTCTTCCCCTTCTTTCTGCCGATCGCTGTATATTGTGCCGTTCGTATGACCAGATCGCAGGGGTGTTGCCATGAAGAAGCGTTTGCGTTTGTTGCTGCTGGGATTGCTGCTCGGAGAAGGGCTGGCGGCGCAGCCTACCGCTTTTGCCCCGCTGGAGCTACCGGCTCCTAACGTCTATCGCACAGCTTCGGGGGAGCCTGGCCCGGACTACTGGCAGCAGCGCGTCGATTACGCCATCCGAGTAACGCTCGATACGACGTCGCACCGAATCACCGGCTCCGAGACGATCACCTACACAAACAACGCCCCGGTAGCCCTGCAGGAACTCTGGCTACAGCTGGATCAGAATCTGTTTGCTGCAGGCAGCCTGGGCGATGCCCTGATCGAACCTGGCTCGCGCTGGCGAGGCGCTTTCGAGGAGGGCGGCTTTCGTATTACCCGGGTCGAAGTGGTGCAGAACGGCCGCCGCTATGTGCCACACTACCTGATCGACGATACCCGTATGCGCATCGATCTGGACGAACCCCTGCCTGCCCGCGGCGGCCAGTTACAACTGGAGCTGGATTTCAGCTTCGTTGTGCCGGCTTACGGCGCCGACCGCATGGGCCGCCTGCGTGTCGAACAGGGTATCGTCTATGAGATCGCCCAGTGGTATCCGCGGCTGTACGTTTTTGACGACGTAAACGGCTGGAACGTAGCCCCTTACTTAGGTCAGGGCGAATTCTACCTGGAATATGGTGATTTTGAAGTAGCAATCACGGTACCTCGCAACTTCATTGTGGTAGCTACAGGGGTGTTACAGAATCCGGACGAAGTACTGACGGCCACACAACGCACCCGGTTGGAACAGGCGCGGCGAAGTGCCGAAACGGTACACATCATCCGACCGGACGAAGTTGGCCGCTCGGAAACGCGTCCGGCCGGCGAAGGGCCACTGACCTGGCGTTTTCGGGCCGAAAATGTACGCGACTTCGCCTGGGCCGCCTCACAGGCCTTTATCTGGGATGCCGCCTCCTGGCGGGATGTGCTTGTGATGTCGGTCTATCCGAAAGAAGGGCTCGGCACACCTGAGCAACCAGGATGGGAACAGTCCACCCGTTACGCACGCCACAGCATTGCCCACTACTCGGAGATGTGGTATCCCTACCCCTACCCCGTGGCAATCAACGTAGCGGGCATCGTGGGCGGCATGGAGTATCCGATGATCGTATTCTGTTCGGTACGAGCACGGGGCCAGGGCCTGTTTGGCGTAACCGACCACGAATTCGGCCACACCTGGTTCCCTATGATCGTGGGTAGTGATGAGCGGCGTTATGCCTGGCAGGATGAAGGCATCAACACGTTCATCAACTATTACGCTAACATAGCCTTCTACGGCGAAAAGGCGGCACGCACGCGGCGTCTGCAGCCCGACTACATTGCGCAGCGCATGCAGGATTCTCTGGTGCATCAGCCGATCATGACTTATCCGGACCAGATTCGGCCGCAGGCGCTGGGCTTTGTCGCTTACCGCAAGCCTGGATTCGGGCTCCGGTTGCTCCGCGAATACATCCTGGGGCCGGAGCGCTTCGACCGTGCCTTCCGCACATACATTCGCCGCTGGGCCTTCAAACATCCGCAGCCAGCCGACTTCTTCCGCACCATCGAAAACGTGGCTGGCGAAGATCTGGACTGGTTCTGGCGCGGCTGGTTCTACACAACCGACTTGCTCGACCAGGCCATCGACAGCGTCCGCGTGGCCGAAGGCCAGACGCGCCTGTACCTGCATAATCGCCAGGGGCTGGTCTTTCCGGTCGTCGTCGAAGCTACCTATGCCGATGGCCGGAAGGTCCGCTACCGTTTTCCTGTCGAGCTCTGGGCTACCGGTGCCCGTCAGACCGTTGAAATTCCGGGAGAAGCCATCCAGGCAGTTCTGGATCCAGACCAGCTACTCCCCGACATAGATCGGACCAACAACGTCTGGCCTGTGCATACCTCCACCAAGTAGAGACCGGGCGACTCCGTTCGGAGTCGCCTCTTTTTGTGGCATTACCTTAATAAAACAGCGGTATAGCAAACGATGAGCGGGATCGCACTACTTCGGGGTCTTCTGGGGTTGACCGTTATTCTGGGATTGGCTTACCTGCTTTCCAGCGACCGTCGTCACATCAACTGGCGTACCGTAGGCGGCGGCCTGCTCCTTCAGATTATGTTGGCTATCTTTATCCTGAAGGGCGAAGAGATGGGCGCCTGGTTTGCACCGCTGGGCTGGCCCAAAGCGTTCTTCGCCTGGGTCAGTTCATTTTTTGTCCTGGTACTCAACTTTACCACCGAGGGTGCCCGATTTGTCTTCGGGAATCTGGCACTCAGTCCGGGCACGGAGGACAGTATGGGCTTTTTCTTTGCCTTTCAGGTACTGCCCACCATCATCTTTTTCAGCTCACTAATGGCCGTGCTTTACCACCTGGGCATTATGCAACGCATCGTGCAGGGCATGGCCTGGCTGGTCAGTCGCACGCTAGGCACCAGCGGTGCTGAATCGCTGTCGGTCTCGGCCAATATTTTTGTCGGGCAGACCGAGGCGCCGCTGGTTGTCCGGCCCTATCTGGAAAAGATGACGCGCTCGGAGCTGATGGCCGTGATGACCGGTGGGATGGCGACCATCGCAGGTGGTGTCATGGCTGCCTATATTCAACTCCTCGGGGATCCCTATGCGCAGGCGCGTGGGTTGGCCCTTGATGTAGCCCGGTTGCAGTTTGCCGAGCACCTGCTGGGTGCCAGTGTGATGGCGGCTCCGGCGGCCTTGCTCCTGGCCAAGATATTGATTCCAGAAACGGCTCAACCGGTCACGGCTGGGAGCGTGCGTATTTCGATTGAGCGCACAACTCGCAATGTGATCGACGCGGCTGCCGCCGGTGCCTCTGACGGGCTGAAGCTGGCCCTGAACGTCGGCGCCATGCTGATCGCTTTCATCGCGCTCATTGCCATGCTCAACTACTTCCTGGGCTGGGTTGGTGGCCTGGTGGGTGTCGAGCTATCGCTGGAGCACCTGTTCGGTTGGACGCTGGCACCGGTAGCCTGGTTGATCGGCGTCCCCTGGAACGATGCCGCTCAGTTCGGTGCCCTTGTAGGGACCAAGCTGGTAGTCAACGAATTTGTAGCCTATCTGAACCTGGCCACCCTCATCGGCCAGAACGCACTCTCGGAAAAAGCTACCGTGATGGCTACGTTCGCGCTGTGTGGCTTTGCCAACTTTTCATCCATTGCCATCCAGATCGGAGGCATTGGCCCGCTGGCGCCTTCGCGTATCTCTGAACTGGCTGCGCTGGGGCTCCGCGCCGTCCTGGCTGGCACGCTGGCCAATATGATGACGGCGACGATTGCAGGCGTGCTGATCGGCTGATCAGCCTTCCGGGATCTGGTAGCGAATGTTGAAACGTACCCAGGAAGGTACGGCAACCCATTCAGCACCACGACGCACGTAAGCCGGCTGCCAGCGCATCTGCGCCGTAGCCTGCATTGCCAGCCGATCGAGCGCTGGATGAATCCCCTTAAGCAGCTTGATAGCCCGGGGGTATCCCTCGGGATCCAGATAGACCTGCATCTCAACCTTGCCGGCAATGCCCTGTGCAATCAAACTATCAGGATACACAACGGGCACGTCTTTTCCCAGGCGTGTAATCGGACGAGGTTCGCGGAAATACCGCTGCAGTTTGCGATAGCTCTCCTGACGCAGCCGGTCCACTTCGGCCTCCAGGTCGCCGGAAATCGACGTCTGCGCCAACTCAGGTGCAATATGCCGATCGAAGAGCGAATCGATGATTTCAGGCTGCACGCGAAACAGGGGCGTCAGGCTACGTCGTACGGCCTGCACCAGCACTTCCCCGGCGGCATATGTCCGGGAAACCGAGGCCATCGGGACACCTTCCAGCCCCATAGCAGTCAGCGATGTCAGATCGCGAAATGCCAGCGTTGTGTCCACTCCCTGATGCCACCAGCGTCCATCAGCCGCCAGCCAGCCCTCAGGAGGCTCCAGCGAAGTGGACGAAGAACGACAGCCCAGCAATGTCAATAGCAGCGTAAACAGCAGCAGACGAAAACGCATGCGCATTGGATGATCAAAGGATTGTGGCTAAAAAATCAACATTCGGCCAGCAAAAATACGCGCTACCCTTTAGAAGCACAAATGCAGAGCGTCAGGATTCCGTAGATTCAGTCGATGAAGAGGATTCCAGACGTTTGGCCAATCGTACAAAGTAGCGCCGCCGATCCATCGCCACCACCCGTACCCGGCTGCCGGCCGCAATGTACTGCCCTTCGGTGGCGGCCTCAATACGCTCCCCCTCAACCTCCACGATGCCCACCGGGCGTAGTGGCGTTACAGCAATGCCTTCTTTTCCCAGATAGCGGGCACGATACGCTCCGGGCCGATCCGTCGCCGTACCTTTCAGGGACGTGGCCAGCACAAACTGGCGCCAGGCACCGCTACGCCAGAGTATCAGAAACAGCAAACCGCTGGCTGCCAGCGTACCGACCAGTACAGACAATCCGGCCATCCATCCGGAAGCCGTAAAGGCATAGCCCAACCCGAACAATACGAGCCCCACCCCCACAATCCCCGCGATGTTCATCCCGGGAATCAGGTACACTTCGGCCACGATCAATGCCAGACCGATTAGAATCAATGTTATGGCAAGCAGCAGCTCCAAGGCTCGTGTGCTGTTCGCAAACGGTTTGCTTTACGTCTGAGGAGGGAGCGGTCTGACCTCAATACGGCGTCCCTGTACCCGTACAACTTCAACGGGCGTGCCAGCTGCCACGAACTGGCCCGACGATACCACGTCGTAACGCCGTCCCTCAATTTCAACTACACCAGCAGGCCGCAGGGGCGTAAGTGCCTGGCCCTGCTTTCCTACCAGCTGTTTGTCGGCGGCTGCAGCCGTATAGCCCTGCGTACGTGATAACCCACTCCCCAGCACCAGCTCCTGAAAACGCCGGGTGCGCGGGATGTAACGTCCCAGTACCACCGCGCTTATTCCTACCAGCACCAGCGCACTGACCAGCGTAGCAATCGCACGCGTAATCTGCTGGGCTGAAGGAAACGATAACCCGATGTTCCCGATCAGCGCCGCCAGCAAGCCTACCAGCATGAACAGGATACCGGCAATGCCAGCAATACCGAAGCCTGGAATTACCAGCAGCTCCACCAGTAGCAACCCAACTCCTACCAGAAAAAGCAATACCTCCCAGAACTCAACCAGGCCGGAGAGATAGTTCGGCGCAAAAAAGAGCAACGCGCCCGCTAACGCGATCAGTCCAGAAAGTCCCACCCCCGGTGTCTGCAGTTCGAAGTAGAGTCCGCCCAGCATCATCAGCAAAAACAGGGTCTGCAGCACGGGTGACGCCAGCACCCGCAGCACCCGCTCCGTGCTCGTCTGGGCAAAGGCCACGATCGGATGTGGGCCATATCCCAGCACCTGCAGGACTTCGTCGATCGATGCGGCAATGGCATCGGCCACGCCCAGCCGCAGCGCTTCCTGTGCCGAGAGCGTTAACACCTTACCTGCCGGTACTACCCCTTCGATGGCTACGTCCGGATCGACCATAGCCTCGGCAATGCGCGGATCGCGACCGTTCGCCTCGGCTGTTGCCCGCATCAACGCGCGCATATAGCTCTGGTATTTGTCCGGTGCTGCCTCACCAGTTGTGCCTTCAACCACTGTAGCTGCTCCCATGGAAGCGCCCGGTGCCATGACGATACGATCGCAGGCATAGGCAATCAGGGCGCCGGCCGAAGCAGCATTTTTGTCAATGAAAGCAATGGTCGGCAGAGGTGTATCCAGTATATGCTGGCGAATCTGATCGGCCGCCGTTACCAGTCCCCCGAACGTATCAATACGAAATACAATGGCCGCTGCATCAGCCGCTTCCGCCTCCCGGATGGCTCGATCAATGTACTGCACCAGCACCTTATCTACCATGCCCTCTACTGCTACCACATAGACCGGCCCTTCTGAAGCACGGCTGGCTGTACCGATGCCCGACCACAGGGCCAACCACCCAAGGCATATCCCCCAGAGACTTCGCATAACCGTTGGTCTTCGCCCGATTTCTTCTCCACCTACGCAAAATTTTTCAGGAAGGTTCACGGAGCTGCCGGTTATTCGACGCGGCCTCGCGCCAGCTGATAGATATGTTTACGGACAATCTCTACTTCTTCGAAATGACGGCGTACGAAGTTTTCAAACCCCTGCCGATTCCAGAACTGCACATGTCCGGGGTCATCGCTAACGCCCAGCCACTGCCCGAGCACGTTCAACCATCGGAAATACGGCTCCAGCGGCACCGTGAGTACGACATACTGCCGGGCCACGCGCTTCAACTCGTGCATAGCCCGGTCCGGTTCGTCCAGATGCTCCAGCACCTCGCTACAGACCACCGTGTCAAACGCCCCATCTGGAAACGGTAGCGCGTAAATATCCGCCTGCAGAAACGTTGCCAGCGCTCCGAAATGCTTGCGGGCATAGGATAGTGCCGTTTCTGATAGATCGACGCCTGTAATGTCGGCCGCTGGCAACTGTTCTTTGAGAAAAGCTGCCACAAAGCCTTCACCACAACCCACATCCAGAATGCATCGTGGCTGCGTTGCTACGACAAGCCGTCCCAGTTCGTTTAAAAACTGCCGAATATGCCAGCGATAGATCCGGTTGTTGACCGTATAGCGTCGCGCGTTACCCGATACTTCCATACCGTACTGGTTATGGTTCAATCAGAACAGGCGTGCCGATGACCACCAGTGGCCAGATAGCGTCCATGTCTTCGTTGCGAAGCGCCACGCATCCCTGCGTCCAGGTGATCTGCTGGCCGGTGCCGTCACCGTGAATTTCGATCCAACCGCCCAGCGCGGTGTTCATCGGGGGCATCCGAAAATACGCTTCGGCCTCGACGATCGCTCGATACTCTGCTTCGCTGATCAATCCTTCACGCAGGCCACGCAGCGCATCATCGGCGGTCGGATAGTTCAGTACCAGTGCCTTGTAATACTGACTCCGCGCATTTTTGGCCGCAACGTAGAAGACGCCTTCCGGTGTGCGCCAGTCATCGGGATTGGCTACACTCCCCCGTCGCTTTTTGTCAGAAAACGGATTCGTGCCCAGATCCACCGGAAAGCTGCGCACCAGACGCGTTCCCCGATACACAAAAAGCCGCCGCTGGCGCTTGGAGACCCGCAGCCAGACGTTCGACAGATCGTGCGCCATCACATATCCCACAGCCCCGTCCTGCGTGCGCACGCGCCACCACCTCCCCACGCGTTCGAGCACCTGCACGGGCTCGCGCCGCTTCAATACCAGATACGCGGCCTCACCAGGACGCGCATGCAATAGCGTTCGCTCGGCAGCTACATAGTAGAGGGCCTGACCGGAATCGGGCGTAGCAATCCGTCCACTGCTGAACGCCAGCAATATACCGAGCCAGACCGCTAACATGGTGTTGCTCCGTACGTGTTGGCTTAAAATAATGCAGCGCAACGCGCCATGCTACGAAGCCACCCTCTTTTGCTGATCCTGTTTGTTATGATGCACACACCATCGATAGGCGGCCAGCACTCCTTCGATGGTGCGCTCCTCCATGACAAAGGAAACCTGTTGCCGTACTGTTGCTGTCGCGTTAGCCGGTGCAAAAGCGTAGCCGACAAGTTCCAGCGCGCCCAGATCTCCGTTCGCATCGCCTATATAAGCCACCTCCTCGCTTATCAGTCCAAGCGTCTCCATGAGCCACTGCAATCCTTCACGTTTGGTGAAGCCGCGCGGGACGACGTCGATGGAAATATGCGTATGAAATACGTGAAAGGCTGGGAAATGCGCGGCCACGTATTCCTCAACAACGGGCACCAGGCGCAGGATTTCCTCCGGATTGGGGCCTACCATCCCGGCCTGCGTGCGCTTGCCAATGTCAAGCATCAGCGACGTGCCTGGAATACAGTGTGCGACCATCCAGCGACGTAACGCTTCGACCTGCTCGGCCAGTTCGTCGGTGAAGTTCGGATGCCAGCGCACCACCGCTGCACGCGGATCGAACATGCCGGCACCTGCTTCGAAAAGCACCGGCACCTGGACCCCCAGTACCTGCGTGACAGCCTCGACGTACGGATAAGGACGTCCTGAACAGATCGAAAAAGCCGGCAGCGAAGGATGATCACCGGGCCGACCGGCCTGCCGGATCAGATCGGCCAGGGCTTGAAAGCGATCCAGAGCAAAAGGCCGATAGGGTTCCGCCAGACAACCATCAATATCGGAAACAAACAGGCGAATCATGGAACTTCGCTGTTTCACAGGTAAACTACCTTCATGAGAATCCCCACTGGATGTACCACCGGCTGGTCTGTCGCCTCGGGCAGGTGCAGCGCAGCTGCGCGGGCGTCAACATATCGAACTTGCGCACCCTGTTGGACGGCCAGCTGAAACGGCAGCCCCTGCAGTGTACCCTCGTCGCCTGCCACCTTCCACGTGAGCCGATGCTGTGCGGCCTCCCAGCGCACTCGAAGCTCCGGTAGCCGCTTTCCATAGACCCAGTAATCAAACAAAGCTTTCAGGTCCTGCCCGCTCACCTCTTCAAGCACGGCCCGGAAGCCCTCGGTTGAAAGCGGCTTGCCGGCAAAGCGATGGTAGACGGTCTGCAACGCCCGCCGGAATGTCGCATCGCCCAGTTTTAGCCGGAGCAGGTGCAACACGGCGGCCCCTTTTCGATAGGGGACCCAGGTCAAATGCACCTCCGGGTCCACATACCGACCGGGCACCAGCGCACCATGTAGCTGAAGGGCATCGGACGTCAGACGGGCCATATCGACCCATTGCTGACGCGCTACCTCAAAGCCGTCGTAGGCTTCGTAGAACAGCGTGGTCAGGTAGGTCGCTATCCCTTCCGATAGCCACAGGTCGCGCCACCCGGCTATCGTGACCCGGTTCCCAAACCACTGATGCACCAGCTCGTGTACCTGTACCCCCTCCACGTTGCCCCCTTCAAATAGATCAGCGCGCACGAAAGGAGCCGATGCATTTTCCATGCCGGCATAGTCGATCGGGACCTGCACGACCGCATAACTGCGATACGGATAGGGCCCCAACCAGCGACTCAGCCAGTGCAGGGCGGTAAGCGTGCGGCGCAGGTGATAGATCTGATGCTGATCGGATGGCAGCAGGTAATAGCGTACCGGTAGGACATGTTCGGCCACGGTATCCACCTGCACAAAACGGGCCACGGCAAATGCGAAACTGTAGGTAGGGGCCGTAGCGTCAAGCTGCCAGCGGAAACGTACGCCGTCGGCAAGCGTGTCGACACGTACCAGACGGCCGCTACCGACTGCCTGATAACCTGCTGGTACGGTGAGTGCCAGAGCCAGCGTGGCCGGATCTGAGGGATGGTGCACGGCTGGCAGCCAGGCACATCCCCGATAAGGCCAGGAATCGGTAAATACAACCTGCTGCCCCTTATAGGTGGCTGTGTACAAGCCTTCGGAAGGAGTGCCCCGGTACCAGAGCGTCACCTGCGTCTGCAACGCCCCGTTCAGGGGGACAATCAACCGACGACCTCGACGCACAGGTGCCACTGCACGCCCATCCACCTTGGCCGAATCGACCACCAGCATACCAAAACACAGGGGCAATTCGGCCGCTGACTGCGTGCGACGCACTTCCATTGTCACCTTTCCCACCAGACGACGCGTCTCCGGATCGAGCTGTAGCGCCACCTCATAATGCCGCACATCAACTCCCACCGGAGGCAGATAAACCGGATAGGGCGGTGCCTGACATCCCACCAGAAATAGCACCACCAGCCATCGCTTCCAACCACCCGGGTTTACCAGGCTGTCATGTGCACGCATGCGCTTCACGCCTGCCTTTCTTTCGATGCTGCTACACCCAGCGGTTCTGCCAACGTCTCGATCAGTTCGTCAGAGATCCCCATGCTGCTGAAGCCGCCGTCGTGATAAAGCGTCTGCATGGTCACCATGCGCGTCAGATCACTCAGCAGCGTAACCGTATAGTCGGCACAGCTTCTGGCATCAGCGTTGCCCAGTGGCGCCACACGCTGGGCAAACTCGTACATTGCATCAAAGCCTGCAATGCCTGAACCGGCCGTGGTCGGCGTAGGACTCTGAGAAATCGCATTGATGCGAATGCGCCGTTTGCCCAGCCGATACCCCCACGAGCGGACAATGCTTTCGAGCAACGCCTTGGCATCCCCCATTTCCGAATACTTTGAAAACGTACGCTGCGCTCCGATATAGCTCAGCGTCACAATCGATGCCCCGTCAGCCAGCGCTTCCTGTTTAAGGGCACAGTGAATGATGCGGTGCAGACTGATGGCCGAAATGTCAAGCGTCTTGATATACCAGTCATAGTTCAGGTCTTCATAAGGGCGATTCTTTCGGATGTTTAGTCCCATTCCGATCGAATGGACAATAAAATCCAGCGGCCCGAACGTTTCCCGAGCCTGCCGGAAGAGGGCCATCAGGTCGTCATTGTTGGTGGCGTCAGCCCAGATGATCGGACTATTGGTCCTTTCGGCCAACTTTTCGAGTGTGCCCAGCCGCCGAGCCACCGGCGCGTTCGACAGAATGAACCGTCCTCCCTCACGATATACAGCTTCGGCAATCGCCCAGGCAATGCTCTGCTCGTTCAGCGCTCCGAAAATGATCCCTTTTTTGCCTTCCAGCAATCCATAGCTTTTCGCTGCCATAAGACTTCCATGTGTTTTGTGGACGGGAATGCCCTGAAAAATAGCACGAGCCCGTAGCTCTACGAAAGTCTGTACTGCTCAGGCATAGACATGGTGCAACGGCGCCACCAGCTCGCAAAGAGCTTCATGCAACCGCCCGTTGGTCGCCAGCAGCTGGCGTGCAAAGGTAGGATCGGGCCGTCCGTGAAAGTCCGTGACCCGTCCCCCGCCTTCTTCGACCAACAGCACCCCGGCAGCCACGTCCCAGGGACTCAGACCTGTTTCAAAAAAGCCGTCAAATCGTCCACAGGCTACCCAGGCCAGGTCGATCGAAGCTGCACCCGGTCGCCGCACACCCTGTGCTGCACGCATCACACGCCCGAGCGCCTCCAGGTATTCTTCCAGATGGCCCATTTCCCGATACGGGAAACCCGTTGTGATGAGCGCCTCCCGAAGCGTTGGGGTCGAACTCACGCGTGCCCGCACACCGTTGACGTACACGCCCCCACCTTTCACTGCTGTAAACAGCTCATCGTGCGGCACGTCATAAACAACGCCAACCACTGTCTGTCCCTCATGCTGCAGTGCCAGGCTGATGCCGTAAGGCGGCACTCCATGTGTGAAGTTGGTCGTGCCATCGATCGGATCAATGATCCATCGAAACGGCGTTCTTTCCTGACCGTGCGTCGTCTCGCCCAGATCCTCTTCGGCCAGTATCGCGTGTTCGGGGAAGTTCCGTCGAATCGCCTCGGTCAGAAAGTGCTGTACTTCTTCGTCGGCCTGCGTCACTAACTCATTGTGGCCTTTTTCACGAACAGTTACCCGGCCGGCATAATAGCGCACGATCTGGCCAGCCTCACGAGCCAGGCGGGCTGCCACATTGCGAATTTCCTCATACAGGGGACATGGTTCCATCATATCTATCGGAGCTAATTGCCGGGCAAAGACGTTCTTTCGACGCTTCGCCTTCTAAACCGCTGGCCAACATGCGTTCCCTGTGCTGGATGGGATTCCTGTGTGTTTTCGGTCTGGCATGTCAGCCCTCGGCCACAGGCCCCCCACCGTCCACCCCGCTTTCGATGGGGAACATTGAGACAGCACCTGTACGCCAGGCTTTCGAGCGCCTGGCGCGGGATACCTTTCGAATGCGCCGTACCCTGCTCCTACTGGACAGCCGCGGCCACCTGCTGGGACAGGACGTGCGCACAGGCTTTTACCACCCCGATACGGGCCTGCGCTGGCTTCGCATCGACCAGCACGGCCGTTTTCCCTCTGGCCTTTTCCCCCAGACCGTTCGTCAACGCACTCCGTTGACCGTCACGCAATTTCTCTGGCCTGATCCCCTGCCGTTTCTCCAGCCACGCCAGCGTGATGCGTATCGTTTGCAGCCGCTGCCCGACACGACATACGGGCAACGACGCATTGCTCGCCTGCGCGTTTACACCGCCGACACGGCACAGACCGCATCCTCTGCGACGCTTCAGGGCATGCTCTACCTTGATGGACAACAGCTCATCGGGGTTGAGCTTCAGGAATCACACACGACCCTCTTCAGCACAGAGCGCCGTTATCTGAGCATCTGGCTCAATCCGAACGACAGAAGGCTGGTCCGGGAGCAGCTGATCCTGGAAGTGGATCCGATCGGCTGGCCGCCATACCGCTTCTGCGTGGAGACGCAATACACGTACGGTGCGCAGGCAACCCACGCAGAAATCCTTCAGGCTTCCGGTTTCTGTCCGCTCCCTTCTGCTGACGACCATCCTGGGGATCGTTCATGATCTGGTTGGCTCTGGATCTCGGCAACAGCGCACTGAAAGGGGGCCTGTTTGAAAAAGCAGGTCGGCTGGTGCATACATTTCGCCTGACCGAGCGCGACGCAGCGCAGTGGCCAGAGCAGCTCACCCGGGCGCTGCACGGTCAGAAGCTGGCCCGAGCCGCCATGGCATCAGTCGTGCCTCCGCGTACGCCCATGGTGCAGGAGATCGTTCATCAACAGACAGGCGTGCGTCCGGTACTGATCAGCCCCGATTGGCAGTTACCCTTCACGCTGGCCTACGAAACCCCGCATACGCTGGGCACCGACCGGCTGGCAGCGGCTGTTGCTGCATGGGAAATCTACGGACGACCGCAGCGTCGTCCTGTTCTGGCCCTGCTGGCAGGGACCGCACTCACCATCGAAGTGGTCGAGGCAAACGGTTGCTACCCAGGCGGTGTCATTGCCCCCGGTCCGATGCTAATGCGCCAGGCCCTGGCGCACGGCACAGCCCAGCTTCCGGAAGTGCCGTTGGAGTGGCCGACCACACCGATCGGACGTTCTACACAAACGGCTATCCAGGCTGGATTGCTTTATGGCTTTGTTGAAAGTGTTCGTGGACTACTGCAGCGGCTGGGCAAGAACCTGGAGCCTTCCCCCATCGTCGTTCTTAGTGGCGGCTGGGGCACGCTACTGAAGACGCATCTTCCAGATATAGATGTGCATGATCCGCATCTGGTGCTCCGGGGCATTTACCATCTATTGGCGCTTAACCCTGAACGTGGCCTACCGTGAAATCTGAGCGTGCTGCTCCAGCAGCGCGGCAACGCGGGCAATGACCATGTCGATAGCAACCTGGTTGTACCCCCCTCCTGGAATGATCACATCCGCCAGACGTTTAGACGGTTCCACAAACTCCAGATGCATGGGCCGTACCGTCCGCTCATATTGATCCAGAATCGCCTCAATCGTACGACCGCGCTCCTGCAGGTCGCGCCGAATACGTCGAATCAACCGTACATCGTCGGGCGCATCCACGAACAACTTGATATCCATGAGCTCTCGCAAGGCAGGCTCGGCCAGTACCAGAATCCCCTCTACAATGATGACCGGACGGGGCTCGACGCGCACCGTGTAGGGTTCGCGCGTATGTGTGGTAAAGTTATAGACAGGTTTCTCGACAGGTTGGCCGGCCAGCAGGGCTTCGAGATGGGCCCGCAACAAGGGCGTTTCCAGGGCGTCCGGGTGATCAAAGTTCATCTGAACCCGGGCTTCAAAAGGCAGATGACTCAGGTCGCAATAATAGGCATCGTGCTCTAAAACAGCGATCTGATCTGGTCCAAAGGCTTCAATGATGCGACGCAGGACGGTGGTCTTTCCAGAACCTGATCCCCCGGCAATGCCGATCACCACCGGTCGTCCCATCGCCATTCAGCTCCGCTTGACCATGACCAGCACAGCCCGGCGCGTCGATTCGTCGAACTGACTGGCCGCTTCGTCCAACACAAACCCTTCTGCATCCCGCCAAGCCTTCAACCCTTCAAGGTCTTCAAGGCCTTCACGCACGATAAAATTAACCAGTCGCCCCCGCAAGGGCTTGACCCCATGTGATACCGGTCGCCGCGTACCGCCTTCTTCCTGAAAGAATTTGATCTCCACCATCTGCCGGTAGGTATGTGCATCGTCCCAGGCTTCCTGATGGGCAACTGGTAGCAGATTCCATACAAATCGGTCCTTCAGCAATTCGTTGAGAATGGGACTGATGTAAGGCCGCCAGTAATGCGCCACTTTGCCAATACCGGGCAGTACTGCGTCCATGCGCAGGCGGTAGTTCGGAATCAGGTCATCGGGCCGCAGTAGCCCGAACATACCCGAGAAGATAATCGTGTTTTCCAGAAAGCGACGTTGCGCACCTGTCGGCAGTCCCTGAAAGTCCAGCGCCTGGTACATCACCCCCGGGCTATAGCGATCAAGCGCGGCCATACGAGGCGCCTTGTAGATCGCCAGGTTGACCTGAATGGCCTCCTCCAGCGCCGGGCCTTTGACCCCAAAAATTTTTTCCAGATCTTCGCCGGCCTGAATAACCTGCTGCACTGCATCGATCAGCCGCCGCCGCTCTGGATTGAGTTCGTTAAAGTAGTTAAAGGTATTCGAGGCGCGATAGTCGAACATATCAGGCGCCAGCGGATTCCCGCCGGACTTTTTGCCTTCGGCCGGTGGTAGCAGAATGGCAAACTCAGGCATGGATGGCAAACCAGACGGCTTCAGGAGCTTGCAGAGGTTCGCTTCCGGCGCAGATTGCCCAGAAGGGCATCAATATCCTGGCGAATATTTTCGGCTTCAGCACGGGCATTGGCAACCAGGGCCTCTCCCATCCGGCGCGCCTCGCCGGGAGCAGGCGCATGCAGCAACTGTTCCCCCAGTCGTTGCAAGCGCTCACCCAGCTGTTCCAGCTGATAGGTAAGACGCCGACGTATCTGACCGCCCGTCTCCGGAGCAATCAAAAGCCCCACCACAAAGCCAGCCACACTTCCAAGCAGCGCGCCCAGCAGTCCGGCGCGAATTACTTCACCGGTGGAGTATGTCTTTTTCATCCTGTTTGCCTCGCCCGTTGTTGTGAAAATAAACGAAAAGCTACGTCGGAAACCGACCGCAGCTTTTCTCTTAATCCGCGTAGCTTAGCGCTTTTTCTTTTTGTGGCGGTTTTTGCGCAGGCGCTTTTTCCGCTTGTGGGTCGCAATCTTTTTCCGTTTCCGTTTCCGTCCGCAGGGCATAAGGCGCTACACGTTGGACTGAAGGTGAAGTTGTTTCATACTGAGCAGGGTAAACGCAGTGGTTGCCGGAGCGGTTTCTGACACACCCCTGGCATCTATGAAAAAGCTGCCGTATTTTTTGTTTTACCTGCCTGAAGGTAAAGCGTTGGAAGGCATGTCCACGCCGTTTTGTCTGCAAACTACGCCCTCCGCGCATACGAAGGCTGGTTCCTCTACATCCCTTCCGCCAGTGGTTCTGCTCTATGGGATGCTGGGCGAACCTGCCAACTGGACGACTACAGCTGAAGCCCTGAGAGCGGCCGGTTATCGCGTGCTGATTCCACCGCTCCCTATTTATGAGCTTCCTCTCCAGGAAAGCAATCTGCAGGGATTAATCGCCTTTCTGGAGCGCTTTCTGGACAGGGCATGTCCGAGAACACCGGTCGTCCTGGCGGGAAATTCGCTGGGAGGACAGCTGGCCCTGCTTTATGCCCTGCGCCATCCAGATCAGGTAGCTGCGCTGGTACTGACGGGAGCCTCCGGCATCTACGAGGTGGAGCTGGGGACTTCGACGCTGCGCCGCTACGATCGGGAGTACATTCGTGAACGGGCGGCCCTGACGTTTTACGACCCCCGCCATGCTACCGACGAGCTGGTCGATCGTGTGCAGGTTACCCTCAACGATCGCCAGAAAGTCCTGCGGCTGATCCGCATGGCCCGTTCAGCTCAACGTGAAACTGTTACCGAACGCCTGCACGAGCTCACGATGCCGGTATTGCTGATCTGGGGACGTAACGACCGCATCACACCGCCGGATGTAGCCTATACCCTCCGGAAACGCTTGCCTGCAGCCACGCTGCACTTTATTGACCGCTGTGGTCATGCCCCTATGATGGAGCATCCAACGCGGTTCAATGCGCTCCTGCTGGCATTTCTGCAGCAACACTTTCCTCCTGTTGCCCCGAATGGACGCCAGGCATCTGCTTTTGTTAACAGCCCAGACGCATCGCCCGCCCTGCCGACTAACACACGATAGTTTCCCCCTGTCGGCACGCTACTTGCAGGGTACTGTTCATGGCTGCGCGCTCTGCCTCCTGGGTGTTGCATGCCATCCTGCGGTGAGCCTCCGCCGATCGGGCAGGTACGAAGGGTGAGCGTACCTGCCCGATGCGTTTCTGGATCTTCCGCTCTGCAGCGTGGTGTACGTCGATAAAAACCGGCAGTGATGCAGAGGGAGCGCTTACAGGCCCTGTGTATGCTGCTGACAATAGCCGCCATGGGCTGCAGCCCGCGCCTGGTTCCGTTATACTACGACTACCGGGTGCCCGATACCACGCAGGCCCCTTTACATCTTGTGGCCCGCGCGCTGCAATCGACCGGCTGGATAGTAAGCCGGACCACCCCCACACATTTACAGACAACCCCACGCACCTTCCAACACTGGGGCCTCTACCGAGTTGTGGTACGCCTGGAAGCCGTTCCCGTAGACAGCGACTTCGTACGTCTGTTCTTTCATCCCTACCGACAGTACCTCACCGGACAACGCAGTAAAATTCCTTACCTCCCGGCCGGTCTGCAGGCCACCTTGCTGCCCCAACTGCATACAGCCCTTGAAGCGCAGGGATTAAAACCGGCCGGCACGGCCTTCGAGCGAGACCAGATACGCCCGCATTGGTAATGGAACTTTTTGAAGCATTCTCGGGTTAGAAGCAGGCGTTCTTTGAAGGGGATGAACAGGATTCGACGGGTGGTAAACGCACGGCAGGCTGCGTGCCGAGCTGCCCGGCATGCTCGTTAATCTCGCCGGGAAAAAGTAAGTGCGAACGACTACTCGTACGCGATGGCGGCCTAATTCGCCCGCCATCTGTCTCCCGCGCAGCGCGTCCGCCCGCGCGCGGCGAGGCATCGTCTCAGGCGGACTGGCTGTAGCCGGTGCCGGCTGAACCGGCACAGCGAGATACGCATCAGCCTGGGTTCATGCCTGGCCTTGCCGGCCGGCATACGGCATGAACGACAACGAATAGGCCGGCTACGCACGTAGACGCCTGACCGGGCGGCCATCCGGACGCGGGTTCGATTCCCGCCATCTCCACAATCCAAAGGCCGTAAGCCCTCTTTCGTAGAGCTTACGGCCTTTTTCTTTTGCAACAAATTGTCTCCCTCACAGGCGTAATATCCGCTGAACCGTCTGAAACTGCTCGCCCACGACCCGTAGTACATACAGGCCGCTGGCCCACCGATCCCCATCAAATCGAAAATGATAAGGTCTGGCTGCATCCAGCTTGCCCTGATATAAAACGGCAATGCGTCGTCCCAGTATATCAAAAAGTTCGATACGGACCGGTTGGCCCTCTCGTACATGAAGCGTAAAGTGGATCCAGCGGCGTGTAGGGTTGGGATATATCTGACTTATCTGATAAGGCGCCTTTCCAAACTCGGCCCCCGGGGTTACAACCACCGAAAACATCTCGCGCGAGGTTGCCAGAGCAAACTCCGAAAAGGCGGTCAGCCCATCTGTGCATAGATAGACAACATTGCCTACCAGCCGAGCATAGGAGTCGTGCGGCCTCCATGCTTCGGTGTCTGTGGCACGGCGGGTAATGACCAGAGTCCCCGGATCCACCATTTGACTCAAGCTACTGATGTTCAAACACACCGTGTAGGTCATCCCGCTCAACATAGGGGCCTCCACGGTCCAGAACCACTCGGTCAATACGGTATCAGCCACGATAGCGCCCGAAGGGGCCTGCACGGTGATGCCGATCATACGCTGCGCATTTTCAGGGGCCTCGAAGCGCTGCTGCGCGGTCAGCGATCCATCTGTCGTGCTGCCTTCGGTAAACGTTATGAGCAGACCAGCTTCGCTGAGATCGAACGTACCGGTTTCATCCGCTGCGACGGTAACCGTGGCCGTTCTTGATCCCGACGGCTGCACGACGAGTTCTATCTCGGCTTTATTGTTGGCCAACACCGTATCAAGCCCAGCCCCAGAAACCAGCGCATAACTAAGGTAGCGACCCGGAACGGTTGGCTGCGCCCCTACGGTAACCGTAACCGATGCGCCCGAGGTGATGGTACCCAACGCACAGCGTAAATGCTGACCATAATCCACCACGCAGCTACCCTGTGTGGCCGCAATCGACAGCGGCTCCAGGCCGACCGCCAGTACCGGTAACAGGCGCACAGCAGGTACATCTTTCCCGCCCTGGTTTGTTACCTGGAACAGGTAAACCACCGAATCCCCTAAGACAACCGTTGACCTCTCGGCAGATACGGTAACCCCCAGATCTGCCGGCATCAGCGTTGCCGGCGTCAGCAGATAAGCATACGTGCTGTCTTCGGCAGCGACCGTTCTCCCATATGTTGTAAGCCAATCATCCCTCGTGTAAGCTAAAATCTGACCGGCTTCGTTGATATCCACAGCGCCATCCAGACGCCTGCTCTCCTCAGGCACAACCAGACACTCCAACGCATAGGCTCTCTCGGCACTAGCCCAGAAGGCACGCCAGAAGACCATGCCCTTTTCCTCATCCTCGAAGCGAGCGTTTCCCACTACTTCGCCCGTGCTGGTTACCGCTGTAGGGTACATAAAGACATAACCCGGCAAGATCGGATAAGCAAATTGTGCCTCAATTTGATCCTGGTACTGATAGGCCTCCATAAGCGGCGCGACAATTGTGCCCGCACTGTTGAAACGTGGAATGCCTGTTGCCCCCGCGGTCCAGAAACGAAACGTAAACAGCGGCCGCTCCCCCTCACGCCAGACGATCCCGTGCGTCTCACGCGCCCAGGACGTAGCCCGCTGGATGATGCCCAGGACCTCACCCCGTTCATTCAGCCCCCGATACGGCATCGACAACGTGGCCCCGTCCCAGACTTCGGACAACCGCAACCGTTCTGGGGCTTCGCCACTCCATCGATAGATTCCATCTGCACCGGCCCCAGCAAATTGTCCTCGGTTGTTCACGGCGACAAACGTGCCCGATTGATCCCAGATTTTCAGGATTCCATTCCGCCAGAGAACTGGTTGCGTTTGCGAAAGTCCTGAGGTGGCAAACCCGACAATCCATCCATGATCGTTCACATCAACAGGCCGGACCGAGGTGCTGGATTCAGGCAGAGGTAACGGCTGCAATCCCTCTTGCATCGACCAGATATACGGTATCATACCTGCCATTCCCACAACCTGCCCATAATTATTCAGCGCTTCTGGCCGATTATGTGCGGTGCCCGGCGCAAAACCGATGTCGGTTACCCGGTATTGCCGGGGCGCGGGCATCAGGTCAAGGGTTTCACTGAGTTTGCGATCTCGATAGAAGGCGATCAGATCTGCCTGCACAGGCTCGTCCACTGGGGATGTCTGGGCGGTAATGGATACCTGCCGGGCACGAGCCGGGAACGATACCGTGGGCGTTAACCTCACCCGTGTCGGGTCGGTGCTCTGCAACTGGATTATTGCCCCTTCCGGCGGCGCTTCGCCATTCAGCACCAGATCCAGAACGATCGGAAACCCACCTACAGCCCCCCATCTTTGTCTCCCGTTCAGCTCCAGCAAACAGGGAGAAGCAAGCGGATTGTATGTAAGGCGCTCCAGATCTGCCGGACGCACCACGATCGTCGCATCCAGTCCGTAGATAAACTGAGAAACCACAACCCTGACCGTAGTGTCCTGACTTACACCGCGAGTCTGCAAAGAGAAAAATCCCTGGGTTGTCCCTTCCCAGAAAATGAGCGAATCTGCTTCGAGCTCAACAATCTGGGGGTTGTCTGAGGTTAACCAGGCTGTCCAGTTTCCGGAAGGCGCCGGGCCACTCAGCGTTACGGTTCCAGACACCGAAGCGCCCCCGACAACGGAATCAGGATCTAATTGCACGTCCGCAATAACCGGCGGATAGATTAAAAACGAAGCGGTCTGGTTGCTTGCGCCATACGTCGCGGTAAGCGTAACCGAAGTGGTGGTTCGGACGGGCTCTGTCCTTACCGTGAACGTCGCCTGCAACGCCCCTTCTTCAATTTCGACCGTCTGATTTACCGTAGCCGATTCGTGATCAACGGAAAGGGCTATCAAAACGCCCCCAGCAGGTACGACCCGATTCACAGCCACCGTTCCAGAAATCCGTGTCCCTCCGGTCACGGAAGTCGTTTCAAGAGCCAGGCTAACAAGCTGCACCCCGGACATACCCGCTCGCACCACCAGGGCTGCCGAGACCTGAACACTTCCATCCGTTGCCGTAATTGTGACTGTTTCATCAGCAGCTACTGCCTGGGTAATGATCGTAAAACTCTCCGAAGTGTTACCAGTAGCCACCGTGACACTGCCCGGCAGCTGAACGGCCGCACTGTTGCTGCTCAGCGTAAACGTCTTTCCCCCGGCCGGAGCGGGTACAGCCAGGATCAGCGTGCCTGTGACCACCTCGCCCCCAACAACTTCCGAGGGGGCCAGGCTCAACGACACAGTTACACAGGCCTGAGGTGCCGCATTGACCGCCAACTCGGTATCGTTTCCTCCAGAGCGCAAGACGTGATGCGTATCGGTGCTTCGTAACTCATAAGGCACCAGCTTAGTGGTCTGACTGGTAAGAACCTCACCATTTCGAGTGCGAAACAGGGTAATCTGCATTTGCGTGGCGCCTGACTGGAGCACCAGCCCAATCACATCCCCGCAGGGCGCAAATCGCCACGCCGCCCCGCTTACATTACTTATTGGTTGCGCCTGCACCACCTGGCCTGCGGCCAGATTCACCAGATACCAGCTGACCGAGTTCGGTCCGGTATCCACGACATAAGCCAACGTCCGGTCCTGCGTATCCGGACTGAACCCCCAGCTCATCCCTCCTACCTTATCGCCGGGCTGTCCTGCTTGATGTAACGAATGACTTGCCTGGTATGCGATGCGACCATCTCGAGCGCTCACGCTCATAAAGACCTGCCCCCGCCGACCGGTCACGCCATCCCCCGGATCGGTCACGACAACGTAAAGCAGATAATGCCCCTGATCCGAAAAACGAACAACCGAGGGACCTGCCTGGGTTAGCTCATATCGCTGAACCGGATTGCTGGAACCTTGCTCCAGGTCATACAACAACACACGTTGCTGTTCCGCACTATCTACCCCCCACACTACGAATCGATGGTCATCCGGGCTGAATCCCCACCGCAAGTCTGCGCTATTAAACGATACACGTAATACTTCTTCACCGCTGGAAACTCTGACAATCGTCAGCGTCACACTGCTCCCTCCGCCTCCTTTTACAGACAACGCGTAAAGCCCATTGGGTGAAGTCGCCCGGTTTGCATACTGAGGATCTTCAACCAGTGCCGGCGCCTTCCCTTTATCTGGCCGTTTATATGCACCGGTTTCTACACACGCGCAATCGATACCTTCAACCGGAACTGTCTGGGCGGTTGCTATGGATGCAGTGACCAGTCCAATGAGCAGTACCCCCCTCCGCTGCTTGAATCCAAGAGCTCCCATGACACACCTCCCACATGCATGCATTAAATCGGTGAAGAGGCAAAACGCAAACCTTGCAGCCTTCTTCCAGAATACAAACAGTTGAGCTACTGTCCTGGTAGAAAAAGATCGTCCTACCGTTTGCTTATCGCCCGGATGCTCTGCAATTATCGATCAAAATTTTCTGCGCCAGCAGCCTTTACTACCTTATAAAGGGCGACCATTGGAGTAAGTGCGCCCTGCAAATGGCCAGCAGAATAAATGCTATCTGTAGAACAGCATCTCTGGAGCCCTCCTCATCAGATGACTCGCCCACAGACGGCGATTTCGGACATGATCCCTGACGTGTCCATTTCAAACCACTGCGGCCCTGATTCCGTACGCAGCAGAAAGCTTCATTATGCCTTGCGCTGTGCCTCCAAATGCGTGACACCTGTAGCAGATTTTTCTCTGCTACGCTGGTCTTCCAGGACGGCGTTTCCTATGAGCGACCCATAGCCCCCCGGCACACGCCGAAGCCGTGGAGGGATGGCGACCAGGGTCTCGAGGAGCCCCGGACCGGACATGCAGGCTGCACGGTTCAGCGGGTCTTGCGATTTATTTCTTCTTATCCCCCTGCGAAACAAACTGCTCGCATCGTATTTTCTGTTGCACTACTCACGCAATCCCCCGTGTGCCATGACCGACCCGAGACCACAGACCCCGGCGATAACCCTGACCCTGGAGCAACTTTGTCAGGATCTGGCCCGACAGGTAGGTCCGGCACTCCTGCGCCGGTTTCATCAGATGGGCTGGACGACGGCCACGCTACGCGATGCGGAAGCGTTCGTCACCAAGGTGGTGACGGAAGCCTGGCGCACGCCCAAGGAGCAATATGATCGCACCATTGCCGCCTGCGTCAACCAGGCCCTGGAGCCAGTGCTGCAATTGCACAAGCGTTCGCGTACCAGCATTTCGCTGGAAGTACTTCCCGGTTAAGCTTACCCTCTACCTGCCATGTATCGCTTTTACCCCGCCAGTTTACTATTGGCCCTGCTGATAGCGCCAGCGCCTGCTTATGCTCAGGATACGGTCGAGGTCGTACCACCCCCACGTTCGGGCAGTCTGGAGCGCAGCCCCCTGGCGCTGGCTACCACCTGGATCGACAGTACGTACGTCAAAATCGTCTATGGCTCGCCGCGCAAGCGAGGCCGCGAAATCTTCGGAGCCCTGGTACCCTATGGCGAAATCTGGCGTACCGGTGCCAACGAAGCAACCGAAATCACCACCACCGGCGACCTGATCTTTGGCGGCCACCGCCTGCCTGCCGGTACCTATAGCCTCTACACAATTCCCTACCCCGATCGCTGGACGATCATTATCAACCGGGCGCTGGGACAGTGGGGAACCTTCAACTACAATCCAGAACTGGACCTTTTCCGCTTCGATGTGCCCACCCGTCAGACAGACAAGCGCTACGAAGGCTTTACAATCACCTTTGAAGAAACAGACGGCCAGACTTACCTGTACCTGCGCTGGGATCGCACCGAAGTACGCATTCCCATAGCGGTTGCCTCAGAATAGGCGCGGCCTATTTTAACTGCGCCGTAAATTCTACCACCACCGGGAACGTTTTCCAGTGCGGGTGTCCTATCTTTTTTGTTTTTGAAGTTATCTCCCCCTAACCAAACCTGAACGCAACCCATGGCACAGATCAAGTTTGGTACTGACGGATGGCGAGCCGTCATTGCCGACGACTTTACCTTCGCCAATCTGAGCCGTGTCGCACAGGCTACCGTTCGCTGGCTGAAAAAGCGCTATGGCGATCATCCACAGGTAGTCATCGGACACGACACACGTTTTCTGGGACGTGAGTTTGCCGAGCATGTCGCCCGCATTTTTGCAGCGCAGGGCATTTCAGTACGCCTGGCCAGTACATTCACGACAACGCCGGCCGTGAGCTGGGCTACCAAACACTTTGGCTGTAATGCCGGCATTGTGATCACGGCCAGCCACAATCCGCCCAAGTACAACGGCTTTAAAATCAAAGCAGACTTTGGCGGGCCGGCTTCGCCGGAGATGATCGCCGAGGTGGAAAAAGAACTGCCCAATGCCGAGCCACCGGCTCAGCTACCTGCTTTTGATGATCTGGTCAGTGAGGACCGCATTACGCTGGTTGATCTGAGCACAGCCTACCTGAACCACCTTCGAGAAAAGCTGGACATCGACGGCATCGCTCATAACCTGAAGATCGCCCACGATGCGATGTTCGGTGCTGCCCAGGGCATGGTCAGTCGTCTGCTGGGCGCCGAGCATGTCGTCGAGCTCCACTGCGACTGGAATCCGGGCTTTCACGGCCGGCCGCCAGAACCCATTGAACGCAACCTGAAAGAGCTGGCCGAGGTGGTTGTCCGTGAAAAGTGCGACCTGGGCATCGCCAACGACGGCGACGCTGATCGCATTGGCCTGTTTGACGAAAACGGCCGTTTCGTAACTTCCCATGAAATTCTGGCCCTACTTGTCCGGTATCTCCATAAAGAGCAAGGCTTCAAAGGCGACATTATCAAGACCTTTTCCACCACCCATCTGCTCGACAAGATGGGTCAGGCCTATGGACTGCGCGTAGAAACGACACCCATCGGCTTTAAGCACATCGCCAAGCAGATGGTTACGCGCGATGTGCTGGTGGGCGGCGAAGAGTCGGGCGGTATCGCCGTCAAAGGACACATTCCCGAACGCGACGGCATCTATATCGGACTCCTTGTGGCCGAACTGCTGGTGCGCCGCGGAAAGAAACTATCGGAACTGATACAGGAACTCTTTGACGAATTCGGTCCGCACCATTTCTTCCGCATCGACCTGCACACCACGGATGAGAAAAAGCAGGCTGCGCTGAATCAGCTACGTCAGACGGGCGGTCTGAAGGAGGTAGCCGGCGATGCCGTACGGGAGGTGCAGACGCTTGATGGCTTCAAACACATCACGGATCGCGGCTGGGTGCTGATCCGGCCTTCGGGTACCGAACCGCTGTTGCGCGTCTATGCCGAGGCGCCTACGCCCGAACAGGCCGAAGCCTACGTGCACCATGCCATTGAGCAGCTTGGCTTTGCCGAAGTCCCCACTCACTGAGGCATCAAGCCACTGTATCTGTTGGCGCCGGGCCTGGGAGGGCCCGGCGTTTCTGTTACTTCAACGTAGAGACGTATCGGCAAATCGACGTCCCAGCTCGGCACAAAGCTGCTCCAGATAGTGCTGATCGGTCGCATTGAAAGCAGCCGGTTCGTCCGAGTCAACGTCCAGCACGGCGAGTAGACGACCGTCGGGCGTCAGCACTGGAACGACGATTTCAGATTGCGTGGTTGAGGAGCACGCAATGTGATCGGGAAACTGATGTACGTCGGGCACGAGCTGGGTCTGCCGCGTGCGGGCGGCGGCACCGCACACCCCTCGACTGAAAGGGATGCGCAGACATCCGTGCGTGCCCTGGTAGGGCCCTACAATAAGCAGATCGTCTGAAACGGCCCGGTAGAAACCCGTCCAGTGATAATAGTCAAAGGCATGATGCAGCGCACAGGCTACCGTTGCCATGGCGGCGATCCAGTCCGTCTCGCCTTCAAGCAGCGCATCGATCTGTCGGAGCACGGCTTCATAATGCCGGACTCGCTCTTTGACGCCGGCGTTAACTGAAAGTGGCGACAAAATCGATAGCGGCTCTGTCATCACTGGGAGCGCTCGTTTTAATGGCGTAACAGGAGCTCCCTTCTACGCCAGGTCGCGGTAGAAGATGCCTGACACCACACTTCTCAGGGCTGGATTTGTACAGTCTCCCCCGGGCGACCACTAAGCATGCACCCTGGCTTCAATGCAGCAACGGCCCCGAACTGTAGCGCAGGCAAAGCGCTTTCTGTTGAATCTGTTCATCCCCGAAAAAAGTTCGGCCATAACGGTCACTGTTCCTTACGTCAGCTTCCTCAAGCCAATGTCCCGTCTCCAAACCGGTGGAGCAGCTCTCTCTACATACATGAGGGAGCAAAATGCTTGGGGAGGCTCATGGCAAGGCTATCTTGGCCGAAATTGCCGCATCCGGCACAGGCTCGGAACAGCAAGCACTACCGCAAAACTCATCCTTCATTGCTCAAGTCTTCCGCCCCTTCCCATCAAGAAGGGAGACAGGCAGAGGGGCTCTACCATCTTCATTGCTACCGCCCCATACGCTGGCAACCTGTTTCATCACCCCTTCAGTCACTTCGCGACAGCTCCCCCTCGAGGGAGAGCAAAACACCAGACCGGCACGGCACGGCGCATCCCAGCGCTTGTGCCAGAGACAAGGCAACGCTCTGTGCTTGAGTCCCCCCTCTCCACAGGGGAGGGGTCAAACCCACTCCCTCCAATTGGGCTGCCGGCTTTTCTGATACTCAACTGCGCAGCCAGAAAGCCCCCCCTTAGGCCTCCGGCCAGCTCTTCCTACAAGGGGGCACAAAATTTTCTGGATCAGCACATAACGCTTACACTGACGTGATCACCACATTTTTGGCAGAGCCTCTTCCTTACGTTCCCCCTCCCCGGGAAATGGGCATCACTCAACCCCTGTCGCTGCTGTCCCATACGCTGACAGCCTGCCTGAACTAAATCCCCCTTCAAGCCCTTGCGGATCAGCTCCTCCTACGCTGCAAACAGTCGCGCCGGAGCTGGTGTGGCAGATGGCACCTCCTGAGCAGGTTGGCTGGGGTTCGATCCGCTTCGAGGCAGACCGATTCACTGGCTAAACCATGGAGATGCTTGCTCGGTGTTTCCTCTCCCGTGCCGAGTAAAAGACCAGGCATTATCAAGCCATGCCGCTATCTGCAGCCCCCTACAAAACACGGCGGGTTTGGTCCTGGCGCATTAAAGGGGACTTTTAGCGCAGAGGGCTCTACCCAGGTCAGCTATTTCCAACGAAAGAGCCTCTGTTTTGCAACGCCAGGCCCTGTTCGCAAGCAGTTACAATCGGCTTCCGTCTTCAGGCTTCGGGCATTCGCTCGCGCGTGGTGACCTGACGAATCAGTTCTCGGGCGCTTTCCAGTGCCGCCTCAGTTACTTCCGCACCGCTCATCAGCGTCGCTACCTGATGGGCCCGCTCTTCGTCCGACAACCGCCGAATCCGCGTCTTGGCACGACCGTCTTCGACTACTTTCTCCACGAGAAAATGCACATCGCCAAAGGCAGCAATCTGCGGCAGATGCGTAATGGCAATGATCTGATGGTAGCTGGCCAGATCGTGCAACCGTTCTCCTACCCGATGGGCGATAGCCCCCGAAATACCTGTATCGATTTCGTCGAATACCAGGATAGGCAGGCGGTCGCTTTTGGCCAGGATCGTTTTGAGCGCCAGCATGATGCGACTGACCTCGCCCCCTGAAGCCACCCGCGCGAGCGGTCGCAACGGTTCACCGGGATTGGTCGTAATGTAGAATTCTACCTGGTCCATGCCTGTCGTAAAGGCCGCGTAGCGCTCAGGCTCCCGACCGGGTACGGGCATTACGATCCATCCTTCTGGGTCGGGCCGATGGGTAAAACGCACCTCAAAACGGCTGTCTGGCATGCCCAGCACAGCCAGTTCGCTCACAATGGCCTGCTCAATTCGCTCGGCCACCTCACGCCGTTTGGTCGACAGCCGCTGCGCTGCTGTCGAGAGGGCTTGCATGGCTTCGGCCAGTTGCCGATCGAGCTGCTCCAACGTTCCTTCAAAGTCCGTGGCCAGTGCATACTTGCGGCCGATCTCCTCGCGATAGGACCGCACGGCCTCCAGCGTGCCTCCATATTTTCGCTTGAGTAGCTCCAGTTCGACCAGTCGGGCACGGATTTCCTCGAGCCGATCCGGATTGAACTCAATGCGTGCATTGTAATCCTGCAAAAACTTGGCAATTTCGGCCACGCTGATCTGGGCCGAACGAATTTCCTGCAGCGCTTCCTCGAAACTTCGGTCAATCCGGGTCAGATCCTGCAGTTCGTTACGGGCCAGCACCAACTGGTCATGCACAGCATTTTCGGACTCATAAAGTAATTCGTAGAGCCGTGCCGTAGCTTCGTAGAGTTGTTCAGCGTGTTCGAGGATGCGCAGCTCCGCCTCGAGCGCTTCTTCTTCACCTTCCTGTGGGTTGACCCGGTCAATCTCTTCAATTTCGAACGCGTAGCGTTCTTTCTGCTCCTGGAGTTCGCGTCGGCGTGCCATGAGCGCCTCGCGCTCCCGAATCAGACGTGCCACGGCCTCATAGTGGCGGTGGTAAGTGTCTCGCAAGCCTCCCAGGCTGCCGAAGTTGTCGAGCAGCTCCAGGTGCGTTTCGGTGCGGAGCAGGCTCTGGTGCTCATGCTGGCCATGCAGGTCAATCAGATGCGCGGCCACTTCACGCAGGAGCTGCACGGTGGCCGGGGTGTCGTTGATAAAGGCACGGCTCTGCCCGGCCATAATCTCGCGGCGGACGATAAGCTGGGGCATGGGATCGATGGCGTTTGCCTCCAGCAACGCACGGATACGGGGCGTATCGGCTTCGTCGAACACGCCTTCGACCACGGCTTTACGAGCTCCGCTACGGATCATGTCCGTGTCGGCCCGCTCGCCCAGGATCATTTTGAGCGCGCCAATCAGAATAGACTTACCCGCACCGGTTTCGCCGGTGAGGATGTTGAGTCCGCTGCCGAACTCAACCTCCAGCTCCTCGATAAGCGCATAGTCTCGAATGTAGAGCGTCCGCAGCATAGCCCGCGCCGCACGTGCCGATCGGATCAGCGGTTGCGTCCGCAGCAGTGTTTGTACTTTTTCCCACTGCCACAGGGACAGGGATCGTTACGTCCGATTTTTTCGCCCACCACGACGGGCTGTTCTTTGACCGTAGGATCGCGTCGGGCAGCTGCATCGGCCGGCGTCCGGCTACGGACCCGCACGCCATAGGAATCGACACTTGCATGCTGTACCCGAGCGCGCGATGGATCCAGACGCCGACGTGGTGTCGGTGCGCTTGGGCGGGTCTCCACCAAGGGGCCGGCCCGGAAGATAAACGAAATGGTGTCGCGGTTGATTTTGTCAAGCGTCTGCTGGAAGAGCTTGAAACCTTCGACCTTGTACTCCACAAGAGGGTCGCGCTGGCCAAAAGCTCGCAGGTTGATCCCTTCTTTGAGCTCGTCCAGCTCGCGCAGATGCTCGGTCCAGTGCTCGTCGATAAAGTGCAGTAGTGCGGCCCGCTCCAGCGCGTTATTGATTTCCTGACCGCGCGTGCGCATCGCTTCGTCAACACGCGCCACAGCCCGCAGGATGCGCCGTCCATCGGTGAAGTCGACCACCACCCGATCGGGCTTCTGCTCCAGCCCATCCTGGTTCAGAAAGGCCTGCAGTCGTTCATAAAACGGCTCAGCCAGCATTTCGCGTTTGCGCCGGTAAAAGTCGAGCGCCGCCTGATAGAGTCGGTCGAACACCCCGTCTTCCCCCAGACGCGCGAACTCGTCCAGACTCATTTCAAAGTCGAACGCAAGCGTACGCAGCACCTCTTCGCGTAGTCCCTCCAGGTCGCCTTCCTTATAATGCCGTGCCACGATCTGTTCGAGGACATCGCGCAGCATTTCCAGCACATCATGGCTGATGCGCTCGCCAGTGAGCGCATGGCGACGGCGGCTGTAGATGACGCGACGCTGCGCGTCGAGCACGTCGTCAAACTCAAGCTGTCGTTTGCGAATGGCAAAGTTGTTTTGCTCGACCTTTTTCTGCGCTCGCTCGATGCTCTTGGTCACCCACGGATGCGTGATAACCTCTCCTTCTTCCATTTTGAGCCGGTCCATAATGCGGGCGATGCGCTCGGAGCCGAACAAGCGCATCAGGTCGTCTTCGAGCGAGACGTAGAACTGGCTTTCACCGGGATCGCCCTGACGACCGGCGCGGCCACGGAGCTGCAGGTCGATGCGTCGGCTTTCGTGGCGTTCGGTGCCGATGATGGCCAGTCCCCCCAGTTCTTTGACGCCCGGGCCGAGCTTGATGTCGGTACCGCGCCCGGCCATGTTGGTGGCGATCGTTACCGCCCCTTTCTGGCCGGCCTGCGCAACGATCAGCGCTTCCTGCTTGGCCCGATCCCGGCGGGCGTTCAGCACGTTGTGGGGGATACCCTCCCGCTTGAGCATGCGGCTGAGCATCTCCGAGACTTCGACCGACGTCGTGCCCACCAGCACAGGCTGACCTTTTTTATGGTACTCCTTGATCTTCTGGATGACGGCGTTGTATTTCTCCCGCTTGGTGCGAAAGACCAGGTCCTCGTGATCAACGCGAATGACCGGCTTGTGCGTGGGGATGACGATAACGTCAAGGCCGTAGATTTTGTAGAACTCTTCCGCCTCGGTGATGGCGGTGCCGGTCATGCCGGCCAGCTTATGGTACATGCGGAAGTAGTTCTGCAGCGTGATCGTGGCGTAGGTCTGCGTGGCCGCCTGTACCTTGACCCCCTCTTTAGCTTCGATGGCCTGGTGCAGGCCGTCAGAGTAACGACGGCCGGGTAGCACACGCCCGGTGTGCTCATCGACGATCAGGACTTTGCCATCCTGGACGATGTATTCAACGTCCCGTTCATAGAGGGTGTAAGCCCGCAGCAGCTGCTCAACGGCGTGCAGCCGTTCGGCGCGTTCGGCGTAACGATTATACAGCTCCCGCTTTTTCTCCTCCAGCTCCTTACGCAGAAGCCGCCGGTCGTTCTCCAGCTTGTTGCGGCGCTTTTCTTCAGAAAGATCCGTGCGCTGCGCCAGCTCTTCTTCCAGCTGCCGGAGCTTTTCCTGATATTCCTGTTCGAGCCGGGCCGTCTCTTCGCCGAGATCCGGCAGCACGAACATATCACGGTCCTGACCGGCAATGCGGGCGATCTCGTCGAGGCCTTTTTCGGTCAGCTCAATGGTATGATTTTTTTCGTCAAGCGCGAAGTAGAGGGCTTCGTCGACGAAAGGCATATTCTTGGCGTTTTCCTGCAGATAGAAGGCCTCGGTGCGTTGCAGGAGCATCTCCACCCCGGGCTCGGTTTTGAGCTTCATGAAGCGTTTATTGCGGGGAAAACCCCGGGCAGCCCGGAGCAACGCCAACCCGGCCGCTTCTTCCAGCTCACTGGCTCGTTTGCGATCACCGGCCTCCAGCGCCTTGTCGCGCGCCTTCAGCTTCTGCTCGGCCTCGGCTACCAGATGCGCTACCAGACGCTGCTGCAGGTATACCAGCTTCTCGATCACCGGCTTGAGTTCGGTAAAACGCTCATCCCCCGACTGCGGCACCGGCCCCGAAATGATCAGCGGCGTGCGGGCTTCGTCGATCAGCACGGAGTCGACCTCGTCCACGATGGCGTAGTGGTGCCCGCGCTGCACCAGTTGATCGGGATCAATCACAAACGAGTGGTCACGCAGGTAGTCGAAACCGAACTCGTTGTTCGTACCATAGGTAATGTCGGCCTGATAGGCACGGCGACGCCCTTCGGAGTGGGGTTCATATTTGTCGATGACGTCGACGGTCAGTCCCAGAAATTCGTAGATGGGTCCCATCCACTCGGCATCGCGCTGCGCCAGATAGGGGTTGACCGTGACCACATGTACCCCACGACCGGCCAGCGCATTCAGGTAGACGGGCATAACGGCCACCAGGGTCTTCCCTTCGCCCGTCTTCATTTCGGCGATTTTGCCCTGGTGCAGCACGATGCCACCGAGGATCTGCACGTCGTAGGGGACCATGTCCCAGACGATCTTCTGCCCGCCCGCCATCCATTCCTTCCCCAGCATACGCCGGCAGGCTTCCTTCACCACGGCAAAAGCTTCTGGCAGCAGCTCATCCAGGGTGCGTTCAACACGCTCCAGCCATTCCTCTTCCAGCTCGTCCAGCTCTTCATAGAGGCGCTCCCGTTCTTCCGGTGGCAGTTCTTCAACTGCGGCGTGCCCGTTGCCGCTGATGTCCGTGGCCTCTCCCTTCAGACGGGCTTCGATTTCTGCCTTACGCGCCTCGATGTCGGCTACGGCCTCCTTGATCCGCTGTTTGAACTCGTCAGTCTTGGCACGCAGCGCTTCGTCACTGAGCGCTTTGAATTGCTCCGCGTATTCGTTGACTTTATGAACAATAGGCCAGAGTTTCTTCAGCTCGCGCTCGTTGCGATCGCCAAACAGCCGCTTCAGAAAGTCGAACATGGCAACTCGTACTCCGGAATATTTACACGCAAGAACCGCGGCATCACCACTGACACCGCGGGGAACCGGCCCTTTAACCAGGTACCGGCACTCTCACGCTGCCCGGAGCGGTCCGTTCCCGCTCACAGTCTCACAGAAGACAGCCGTTGGTGCGCCACCTACCAGCGAGGATGCTCCTCAATGGGCATCGTGCTATACATCAGGTGGAGCAGCAGGCTGGACAGGTCCCAGTAATTGGCGCGCTGCTGTTCAATGGAAGAGCGAAAACGCCAGTCGTCGAAAACATCATCGCACAGGTAGTCGATCGCCCGTACAAAGGTGGGGCGTCCATCAACGTAAAGCCCCACCTTGCGGTGTAACGTTACCTCCCGAAAGGTGCAGAGTCCCCTGTCGCTCCGCATCTGTCGCACCGTTACCTCACCCCAAGGCGTGTCACTTTGCCACACCTTCAGGCCATTTTCCGACTCCTGCGCTTTACGCGACCCGACGCATCCGCCGAGCAGCAGCGCCAGCCCGACAATCACCCACCGCATGCGTTTACCCGTTTTGCTCGCGGATCTCTGTTTTTATGAAGTTATTCGCAAATAGGTCCCGCACGCGGTGGTTCGATCGCTTACTCTTCCAAGGGATGAAACCGGATGGCCGTACCGCCACCCGGTGCCAGGCGGAGCGTCAGCACCGTAGAGGCATCGACGACCTGGCGGGTGATTTCAATCGCCAGTGGATTTGTACGCCAGTCGGCATCGGACGCATCGCGGTAGATCTCGGCCACATACTTGCGGCCGGGTTCCAGAAATGACAGCGGCGCCTGTAGCGTACGCCCATACTCATCGGTGATACTGCCCAGGTACCAGTCGTCGCTGTGACGATCCTTACGTACGATCGTCACGTAGTCACCGATGCGGGCATGCAACACGCGCGTATCTTCCCAATCGACGGGCACATCCTTGATGAACTGGAAAGCATCGGGCCGCGCCTCATAATGTTCCGGCAGATCGGCGGCCATCTGAAGCGGACTGTAGATGACCACGTAAAGCGCCAGCTGCTTGGCGAGCGTCGTATTGACCCGATTGTGCGGCCGGTCTTCGATCAGAATGTCAAAGATGCCCGGCGTGAAGTCCATCGGACCGGCCAACAGCCGCGTAAACGGCAGGATCGTGGTATGCTCGGGTGGATTGCCGCCATCCTCGCTCCAAGCATTGTACTCCTGTCCACGAGCCCCCTCGCGACTGACCATGTTCGGGTAGGTCCGACGCTCACCAGTGTCTTTGACGGGTTCGTGCGCATTGATAGCGATCTGGTAGCGGGCAGCCGTCTCCAGCACACGCCGGTGGTGGCGCACCATGAACTGGCCATGGTGCCACTCGCGATGCACCTGTCCCTGCTCGTCGATCCAGATGCAGTTGCGGCCATGGGCTACATAGCCGGTCTTCACCATGCGAATCCCCAGCCGCTGATAGAAGGCAAACGCCTCTTCCATCTGACGCTCGTAGTTCGTGATATGACAGGCTGTCTCGTGATGACCAATGATCTGGACCCCTTTTTCACGGGCATAGCGAGCAACCTCTTCAATATCGAAGTCCGGATAGGGCTCGGTAAACCGGAACTTATCGCCGTTCTGCGTCCAGTCGCCGTCCCAACCGATGTTCCAACCCTCAATAAGCACCGCGTCAAAACCGTGCCGCGCGGCAAAATCAATGTAGCGCTTGGCATTCTCCGTCGTGGCCCCGTGGCGCGGACCGGAGCCCCAGGTAGCGCGCCCGATATGCATCGCCCACCAGATCCCCACATACTTGGCCGGCCGTACCCAGGCAACCTCGTCCAGACGGCTGGGCGGATTCAGGTTCAGGATGGTGTAGTTCGTAATCAGTTCACCTGCATCGTCGCCCACCAGCAGCACGCGCCAGGGCGAACGGAAAGGCGTCTGGGCCTTAACCCGGGTACCGTCGGACCAGGGTACCAGGTCTACCTCCAGGGTGAGCGAATCGGTGGGGGCCAGCGTCATCGTGGCGTAATCAGATACGTCGGCTTCGTGGAAACTCAGGAACCAGCCGTCGGCCGTCTCCATGGTGACCGGCGTGTGCACGGTGTCCAGCTGACTGACAGGCGTGTGGCGATAAAGGTACTCGTAGCGGTTGGGATGATAGGCCGGAATCCACCAGGCCATGTGATTGCCGGCCAACCGAAATGCTGTAAGCTCGTCCATGATCACAAACCGGTCCAGATGCGGCTGCACGGGCCATTCGTAGCGGAAACCCACACCGTCGTCGAAGACCCGAAAGACGATGTCCATGCGGCGGGGCTGCTCGTTTGTTTCTTCGAGCTGCAGCCGAAGCTCATGGTAATGGCTACGGATGTCCTTCTTTTCGCCCCAGGGCTGGGTCCAGACGGTATCGACCGTGTCGCGGACGACACCTACCAGCCGAAACGGTCCGGTAAGCGGCGGTTGCTCTTTAAGTAAGAACCCCATGGGTGATCGTCGGATGAGCGGCAGACCAAAACGATCGATCTGGTAGGTAGGCCGCCCATTCTCCAACGTAAACGTCACGGCCAGCGAACCATCGGGCGAAGCCACCGAAACCGCCTGGGCCCAAGCGTCCGTGCAGAAGCCTCCAACCAACAGCAGTACGAAAAGAACCTGTCGCATTGCCCTTTATGTTAGCGCTTACACTGCTACTGCTCCAATATACTTGCTTTTCGGCAGCACGTCAACGGCAACAGGTGCCCCGGCGATTTGCCCTGAGACCTTTGCTATCCTTAAGTTCGAAAGAGCCAGCGCTTTCCGTTACGACATGTTCATCGACCCTTCCGGGCGAAGTACGCCCCCTTCGGCAGGACCGGGGCTGCTGGCTGACAGCCCCTGGGTGCCGAACGGGTCCGACTATCGCTCTGTTACGCTCCGACGACCTGGTGCTGGTGGCCCTCCGGCAGAACCGGCCACTGGAACGATTGCGTTATTGCGCTGGCATCCGGCGCTATCTGAAAGCTACGCGGGCACGCAACACCGTTGGACGCCGTGGATGTCGGGAATGACCGAGAGCTCCGGGCAACCTGGTTGGATCGATCGTCTCCTGTCAGCCCGTGCCCGTAATCTGGCTGGTCCGGCTTCCGTGGCTGCGCGTTCGTCGGGCATACACTGTACAGTCCTCGTCCCTTTGCTCAACGGAGAGGCACAACAGGCTGGAACCGCATGGTAGATCCGCTGATTGGCCCACGGCCGCTCTCAGCATGGACGTCCGTCTTTGAAGCCCTGCTCCACAGCGTCTGGGCTGACCAGTCTGACCCGGCCCATGATCGGGCCCATGTACAGCGCGTTGTCCAATGGGCACAGCGCCTGGCCTTGTCCGAAGGAGCCGACCTGGCTATCGTCATGCCAGCCGCCTGGCTACACGATTGTGTGCTGGTGCCCAAAGATCATCCGGAGCGCTTCCGCGCCTCCCGCCAGGCCGCCGATCGGGCCGTCATCCTGCTTCGTGAAGTCGGCTACCCGGAAAATCTGCTACCAGCCATCCATCACGCAATCGAAGCCCACAGTTTCTCGGCAGGCATTCCCCCGCGCACCCTGGAGGCACGCGTCGTGCAGGATGCCGACCGACTTGATGCCCTGGGCGCCATCGGGCTGGCCCGCATGCTGATGCTCGGTGGCGCTACCGGCCGTCTCCTCTATGATCCGGCAGAGCCTTTCCCTCACCAACGTCCCCCTGATGACCATCGCTACGTACTGGACCACCTGTTTACCAAGCTCCTCCATCTGGCCGATCGGATGCAAACCGAAACCGGCCGTCGTGAAGCCCGACGTCGCACCGAATTTCTACAGACGTTTCTTAACGAATTACAACGCGAGCTGGCTCATCCCAGTACTTCACCACGCCAGGATGAAACCTGAATGGCTTCGGCAATGAACAGGGGAATAGGGACAGGATCAAGCGGCAAATATACCGGATCCACCCAATCAACTGATCCCCCAGTCGTGCACTGCTACCCACATGCATGTGTCACAGCTCCAGCACCGCATCCCCCTTGTCACGGCCATACACATTATACAACCTTCCCAGCGGAAGCCAGTGCTACGACTGCAGCATGAGCTTCGGGCCCGCTACCCACGTAAGCGCAGGCTACACCGATCTCCTCCTCCTGTAAATCCCAGGTAACCAGGATAATTCATAAGCTTATATTTTTCAGCTTGCTTTATCAAAGGATCTTCGAAGGCATCGCTGGCCTCCTGTCAGCCCTATGAAAACACCATACACCCCGGTTATCCCGGGTATCCAGCGTGTTAATCCATGGGATTCCTACGTCGTGACCGGCTTTCCTTGACCGTTGTATACCTGCCGTCGAAAGCCTTCGGGCTGTGCAGTACACGATATTCCCGTGCCGCGAAAATTCGCCGGACTATTTACGGGAAGGTATTCACCGCTCCCTGCGCTTTCCGGGATCAGTCAAAGCGTGCGCTGATGGATTATTTGATATATAACTTATGGATTATAACTGATGTCACTTATGACTCAATATATTAAAATTTCTTGATACAATCGGTTTATTTACGTATCCTTTTTGCAACTGCTTCTCTTTGTAGGAAAAGCATGTCGGGCATTTCCTGAGAAGCAGGTTGGAGTAGTATATCAGATGGGCATCTATGGCAAATGCTACGCTGGATTGCATGGAGCTGGGTCGTAGTTTTTACGATAGTGCCCGAGAATGCGCGTCTACAACCGGTTCGCATTAATGGAGGCTTCTCGGTCTATAGTGAAGCTTACGGCCAGCAGGGATTACGCTTCAATCGTCGCCCTGGTCAGCAGCTGGGAGCCCAGGGTCAGCTTACCCTGACCATTGGCGGTCAGTTGACGTTGCCGTTTTCTTTTTATCTCTCCACGGACGATGTCGGCTACCAGCTTCCGTTCAACCAATTTGGCGTCAGCCCCCGCTGGCGCTGGATACAGCTCCATGCGGGGTACTTTTCCACTCGACTGACCGAGCTGACGCTGCGGGACGCGCGCCTGCTGGGTGGCGGCCTGTCGCTGACACCCGGACCGTTTCGACTGGCGTTTGTGCAGGGGCTGACGCAGCGAGCTGTGCCGGCCGATACGTTACGCGACCAACCACCGTTGCTGCGTCAGACGCTCACTGCAGTACAGATCGGGGTAGGTGAGGAAGCAGGCTGGCACTTCTGGGTGACAGGGCTTCGCGCCAAAGATACGCCTGACCTGGAGGCATATGAGACCTATGGGGTAGCACCGCAGGACAATCTGGTCCTTTCGACAGCAGTTGGTCTGGCGCCCCTTCCCGGACGTTTACAGCTCAAAACGGAGGTGGCCGCCTCGGTATATACCCCCGATGTGCTGGCTGGTGCGCTGGACTTCAATCGGGCGTTCCAGCAGCTGCAGGAGCTTTTCGGATCGCTGGTAGCGCTCCGGGTCGGCTCTCGCATAGACGTAGCGGTATCCTCCACGTTGATCCTCCGGCCCGCTCGGACTTTTCAGCTGCAATTGCAGAGTCGATACGTAGGGCCTGGTTTTCGATCGCTGGGAGCTATTCAGCTGGAAAACGATATTCTGGATCTGCTGGTCGCGCCACGCATCCTGACACGACCGGTCCAGGTGGCTGCTCGCTTTGGGGTACGTCGCAATAATCTGGCTGGTAGCCGCCTCAGCACACGCCAACGCGGACTGGCCGCCATCAATGCCACGTTTCTGTTCAGCTCGGCCTTCTCTGTAGCAGCCGAGTTCACCAACTTTGGCGTGCGACTTTCTCGCCGCATCGATACATTGACCGTCTCGAATATTTCGCGGCAATTCGGACTAACGCCTACGCTTCGTCTGCAATCCGGTGCCTGGTTGCACACGATAACGCTGAGTCTTCGCTATCAGCAGGCCAATGAACGCTACGTCGGCCTGACGCAAAGTCGCCTGACGCGCAATCAGGACCTGATGGTTTCGCACAGCCTGACGTTCCCACAGCGTCATACGCTGACCTCCAGCTTGAGCCTGAACCGTAGCCTTTTCGACAGCCTGCAGACAACCGTTTTAAACTGGAACGAATCGCTCACCCTTCAGTGGGGGCGTGCCCGGGCAACCCTTTCCGCGGGCTTGCAACGTTCCCAGGCGCAGTTTACCGACACGGGCTTCATCGGTCGATTCAATCTTTCCATTCCCGCAGGTCCCCGAGGCCAGCTTCAGCTTCGGCTAAATCTGCGGTCTTATCAATATGGACAGATGCGCCTGGATTCCCGCGGCTACACCGAGGGCACGGCCTACCTTGGCTACAGCTACCGATTTTAACTGACCAACGGATGCCATGAAGCGCGTTTCGCTGGTGCTACTCGGACTGTGGCTGGGTCTGCTTCCTGCACAGGCCCAGGAAAATCTGGTCCAGGTGAATATTCTGATTCGCCGTCCGACGGCCATGCCCCGCTCGCTGGATAGCTGGCAGCGGGATCCTTCCCTGATTCAGGTCCAGGTACGCAATACAAGTTCTCGTCCCTTTGCCGACCTGCGCTTTTCCTTCGTGATCCGAGAAAGCAGTCGTGGCGAAATCCTGCGTGCTCGCGATGGACATCCGGCCCAGCCATCCTTCACGCTGGGGCCTTTCGAGTCCCGCACGTTCACGTGGGATCAGCTCATTGCCGAATCAGCGGTCCAGATTGCCCGACCGTTTCGCGAGGAGGTCGTACGCGACGGCATTCCAGAAGGTGACTACGAATTTTGTGCGACTATCCTGGATTTCAGCGTTTCGCCGCCTCAGGAGGTTGGTTCAACGGGTGCACTCTGCGCAATCTTTCAGGTCGTGGAGCCCGATCCGCCCGAACTTATTTCACCTCCTGACGACGAGACCTTAATCACCGACTATCCCGTCTTCTCCTGGGCCTTTACGCCGCCTTCTGGCGTCAGTGGAGTCACCTATCAGCTTACGATCTGGCCTATTTATGCCGGGCAAACGCCGGTCGATGCCTCGCGCCACAATCGCAGGCTGTTTGCAACTGAGCTGACGACCACCACCTATCGCTACGGACCCGGGGACCCTGCCCTGCTTACCGACCGCCTGGACCCCCGTGCCATTGGCTACGTCTGGCAGGTACAGAGCTTTCTGGACGGCCAACCCTACGGCCGCGATCAGGGGCGTGGGCGCGGCGTCAGCCAACTGGCCACGATCTGGCTACCTGAACGGGCGACCGCGCCAGAGACTCCGCTTCTTGTGCGTACGCTAACGCCCGAGGTGCTGCTGACGCCTGCTTCGAGACGCCAGCCCGTCCGCTTCCTGCTGGAAAACATCAGCGGCCAGCCGCTAACGGTCTACCGCTTCCGCACGCGCTGGCAGACTCCAACCGGGGACCGTTCGCCGGAAGCATCCGAAGGGGATCCCCTTCCGGAAGGTCCGGTCCGACTGGATCCAGGCGAACGCTATACCGTGCAGTTCACGCTCCGTCCTCCGGAAGATCCAGATTACTTCGAAGACGTAATAACCCGCTTTGGGGACGGCACGTCGCTGACCTTCCCCATTGCCTTCACCTTCTTTGGCGAACAACATGAGCGTGCTTTCCAAACTGAATCGGACCGACCGGTCCAGTTAACGTACCGCATTCGCCCGGTCGCTCCTCTGCGCGTCCAACTACTCACTTCGTTCATTCGGCTGACACCGGATGCGCCCCGGCAGCCTGTCGAGCTTCGGCTGGAAAACCTCGGGGATCAACCCCTTACAGTTACACGCTTCCGTACGACCTGGTATCCTCCAGACGATCGACCACCGGAATCGCCCGAAGGAGCAGATGGGGATCCCCTGCCTGAAGGGGACGTCATGCTGGAGCCCGGGGCTACTCACACCGTACGTTTTTATCTCAACTTCTCCCGCTCTCCCTTTGAACGACTGGTACGTGAGCTGGGGGATGGGCGGTCCATGTCTTTCCAGATCGCCTTCCTGTTCTTTGCCCGACAATCCGATGGGCGTATCTTGGAAGCGCCTGCCACCCCGCGTCTGAACGCTGAGCTTACGCTGGGCGAATCGCTTCGCATCCTGGCCATCCATCCGGCTCATCAGGACACATTACCCTGGCTTCCGCAACTGCTGGTGATTCGATGGGTGCCCTTCAACAACAGCTACCGGGGCGTCACCTTCGAGGTAACGGTGCAGGAAGAGGGTACCGGTCGCGTCTGGACCAACACGCGCCGGCTGAACTGGCCGCGCGGCCCGCTGGCCATCACACCAGGTAGAGAAATCTATCGGGCCAGCATGCATATTGTGAACGCAACCGGGCGTCCACCCGAACTGGTGGACTGGGCCAACGAATTCCGGCCGGGACGTCGCTACCAGTGGACCGTCAGCGCCACCTTCCGCAATCCCGATGGCAGTACCGAGACGGTCCGTTCGGAGCCCTTTACGTTTGTCCATGGCATGATTGCACCCGAGCTGGGTGTTCCGGCCAACAATGCGACGTTCGCCGCTGGCGAAAGCATCGCCTTTACCTGGACCCCCCGCCTTTCTCCTCGAGCCCTTTCGCCCGACGTGCTGGCCATTGCCCGCGGCGAAGCGGCTATGTTCTTTGAAGGCACCACCACCCATCGGGCACGACTCCAGGTAGCCACCAACCCGGACTTCTCTTCAGAAAACCTGATCCTGGAACAACCCTTCGAATTTTCCTTCACGGAAACCGACTACGCTGACGTACTGACCGAGCAGAGCTGGCGTCCCGAGCATCGCTGGCGCCCGGGCACCTACTACTGGCGCGTCGTCTGGCTCGATGAGGATGACCGCCCCTATAGCGCCTCTCCGCTGCGTCAGTTCACTATCGGCGAGACAACGTTTGCCGTGCGAAACTACCAGCCGGCCGATGGCGCTGTAATCAATGAGCTAAGCACGCCGTTTTACATTCGCACGACGCGTCCACTGGATCCAGCCCGCCTGCGCTCCGGATGGCTGGAAATCCGCCGCCTCACCCGCGACGATGAGTCGCTCCGGGACGTCTTTTCCAATCCAGACCGGCTGGTAGCTCGCCTGGATATTACCCGGCTGGAACCCCATCCAGAGGAGCCGAATGTCTTTCAGGTGTACACCGGGACACCACCGGCGCCTTATGTGCTCACTTCCCCAGAAGCAGCCCAGTTCGTATGGATCGTCTCGCTCAACCTGAACAATGAGGGGACTCCTGAGCTACCAGCTCTGGCCGAAAGCTCCCCCACCCGTTTTCGCCTTCGCGAGCCTTCGGCAGCCTGTCTGGCGGCGTGTGAAGAACCGCTCCCCAGTAATCGCACCCTCTCTACAGAACCCGCCTCAGCTTTTGTCAATCGGCAGGTACAGATCGGTAAGTTCTTCCTTCGTATCACCGAGGCCGAAGGCACTGGCAGCAACCTCTCCGGCCGCGGCATCATCCGAGTTACGCTGGGCAGCACGTTCAACCTGCGCGTACGCTTCGAAAATCTGCAGATCAACACCGACAACCAGGTCGTCGCTGGCGAGGCATTCGCCGAAGCCGACGGAGTGGTCCCGGACGAGTGGGCTACCCGGTTTGAACGCTTTGTGCCCGACACGGCCCGGGCTCGACGCATCCGTGACGTCATCCGAACCGGTCGTAAACTGGCCAGTCTGCTTGGACTCTCTACCGAACCGGTCACGTTGCCGATCGGACTGGATCACGTCGTGGAAGGAACCTCATGGGTACTGGCCATTGTGGGGATCCGCTTCCAGCCCACACGCGCCAGCCTGAACGCCCTCATGGACGTGCCGATGCCCTTCCTGGAAACCGGACGGTTGGCCCTGGGCGTACGCGACGTGTGCATTAATCCACGTGGATTGGCCGGTGCCTTCCGGCTTGCGCTGGAGCGCTCGCTGCAATTCACGCTTCGGCGCAGCCCGGACCTGATCCTCCGCGTACTGGGCGAAGCCGACACCGAAGCCGGCGAAACCGGCACCGGTGCTGCCTGGGACTGCACCGGATTTCAGGAGCTGCAGTTGGCTCTCCAGTTCGAGTTTCCACGCGAATGGTTCGTTCCCATCAATGAAGCCGGCACCGACCGCGGTGACCGGGCGCGTGCTACCTTCCGTTTTGCGACCCGTAGCATGGACGGATGGCTGATTTCGGGTAACATGGATCGGGCCCGGATCACCGGTACCGACTTTATCTTTGAAGCAGCGGATATTGTCTATGACAACGCTACAGATCGCAACCCGTCCGACCTTGTCTTTCCAGAGGGTTACGAAGGTCCTCGCGACAACTCCTGGACCGGCTGGTTTATCCGAAATGCGACCTTCTTCCTGCCCTCCCAGTTTGGCTCTTTCGAAGACCCCTCAGCCCGCCTGTCCTTTGGAGTGCAGAATGTGCTGATCGATGGCACCGGGCTTACGCTGGTTGCGCAGGCCAACAACCTGCTCAACCTGGACACCAACCCGGGCAGCCTGGATGGCTGGGCTTTTTCGATTGAGCAGATCCGGGCCGAATGGGTGAGCAGTTCCTTCCGAGAGGGCCGGATGCAGGGCCAGATCCGTATTCCCATTGGTGAGCCTGCCCTACAATATACTGCCCTGCTGCAATCGGCCGAGGCCTTTGAGGCCGAGCGAAGGGCCGAAGAGGGCGAGTCGGCCGAAACGGCGCGGCGCGACGAGGCGAGCGACCAGCCGGCGCTTTACTATACGTTTCGCATCGAGCCCCCGGAAACTTTCCGGGCTACCCTGTTTGAAGCGGCTCAGCTTCAACTGCAGCCTACCTCCCGGATCGAAATCACCAACCGCCCCCTTGAAAACTGCTTTGGTCGCACGCGGAGCGCTGAATTCCAGGCCTATGCCTGTTTGAACGGTACATTGACGCTGGCGGGCGATCTGGGAGGTATTCCGTTATCGTTCCGGGGAGTGCAATTCGAAAACTTCGGCATTAGCTCTCGCACGCCTTACTTCAATGCAGGCACCTGGAGCTGGGCCAGTCCGCCGCACTATCTGGGAGGATATGGACCGACTGCAGTAGCCCCTGTCCAGGAAAGCACTTCAATGGGTTTTCCGGTTACGGTCGAAGATCTTGGGCTGGAAGTAGGCACGCGGGATGGTGACCCGGCCGCTGGCCTGCGCTTCGAGCTGGCCGTCCACCTGGGCAGCGACGGAGCTTCCCTGTCGGCAAGAACTACGCTGACCGTCTGGGGACGTCTGCAACGTCCCCCGCGCGCTCCCATGCGTCCCGCCTTTGCCGGTGTTGAGCTATCGGCTCTTTGCCTCGGCGGCAGCATCAGTGGCGTGGTATCGGTCGGTGAAGACAGTTGTCTGGAATTCTATCGGGATGATCCGACCTATGGCAATGGGTTTGCCGGAACGCTGAACGTCTCCTTCCTGGAAAGCGTGTCTGTCAGTGCTTCTGGGCGTTTTGGCGAAGTGGAGGGTTTCAATTACTGGTACATCGATGGCCTCGTAACGCTTGGCGCCAGCGGTGGTATTCCTATCGGCACCACGGGCATGGCCTTCTACGGCTTCGGTGGGGGAATCTATTATCGCATGCGTCAGGAAAATCTGCCCGATCCCCAGACATTGACCGGCGGCACCCGCACTGTTCGCTACGTGCCCGATCGCAATGTCACGCTGGGGCTACGTGCGGCGACCGTGATAGGGACTTCCGGCCGTCCTGAACCTTTCAATGCGGACGTCACCCTGGAAGTCGCCTTTAATAGCGGCGGCGGCCTCAACCGGATCATCCTGCGCGGCGATGCCTACATGCTGGTTTCCGCCACGGATCGTCCCGAAAATCCCCCGATCACGGGTAGTGTCACCATCGATATGAACTTTGCCGAACGTACGTTTGACGCGACCTTCCAGGCACGTGTCCTGCTACGCACCGGTGGGGTGACCGCCGTAGAAGGCCGGGGCGATGTGCAGCTCCATTTTGCGCCACGCGGCTGGTTTCTGCGGGTGGGGCGTCCCACACCTGAAGCCGACCGCATGCGCTTAAGTGTCATTGCGCTGACCCAGGTAAACGGCTACCTCTGGGTGGGCAATTGGCCGGAGGTCCCCCGCATGCCAGACCCGCCTCCGCCTGCGCCGCCGATCGTTCGAGCGGATTTTACCGCCGACCTGACAGGGCGAGCCTTCCTTTTTGGCGCTTCAACCGGTTTTGAATTCTCTGGGCAATTTCTCATCTTCTACGGTGAGCTTCGCGCCTTCATGGGATTTGATCTGGCGCTGATTGACTACGGCCGCGATGCCATGTGTACGCTGGAGGACGGACGTACCATGACGGGCATCGGCATCAACGGCTGGTATGCCCAGGGGCAACTCTATGCCGGTATTACAGCGCGCCTGGGGATCGAAGTCGATCTGTTCTTTGCCAGCGGTCGCTTTGATATCTTCAATGCGGCTGTAGGAGCCACACTGGGCGGGGGACTCCCCAATCCGACCTATGCCAGCGGAGCTATTTCGGGACGTTATAGCATTCTGGGAGGCGCCGTCAAAGGCACCTTCCGGTATGATTTCGATATTGGCGACGTCTGTAAGCCGCTCCCTCCCTCCCCGCTTGAAGGCATCGAGCTGATCACCGATCTGCGTCCGCGGGATGGAGAAAGAGACGTCGATGTCTTCACCGAGCCAGCCGCTGCCTTCAGTGCCGATCTGGATCGTCCCTTTGTGATGAAAGACGCAGAGGGCCGGCCTCATATTTACCGGCTGCGTACAGAAGGCATCGTGCTGCGCAAAGATAATGAACGCGGGCCTATCGTCCGAGGTCGCAATGTGGTAACCCCCGAAGGCGACGGCGTCTATTTCCAGCCTGATGAGCCGCTGGAGTCTTATGCCTGGTACTGGGCCCAGGTAAACGTCTACGCCGAAGAGCTCATTGGCGGACGCGTGGTTGGCCAGCGACGGGTCGGCGACGAGATCGTCTACGATGTGGCTGGCGGTCGCTGGGAACCTGTGCGCAATGCCCGGGGTGAGCTCATTCAGGAAACCCGAAGCGTCCGTTTCCAGGCGGGCGTCCGTCCTGAACAGATTCGCCCGGAGCACGTCCTCTACAGCTATCCGCGCAACCGTCAGCGCTTCTTCCTGCAGGACATGTGTGATCCCGGGCGCATTTATCTGTCGGAAAACTATCAGTACCTGGCTGAAAATGCAGATATCCTGGTTCGATTCACGCCGGTAGAAGGCGGCGGCACCCCCATCACCGTCGAGGGGCAGCTCTCCCGAGGTGCTATAACGTTCCCCATTCCGGATCTACAACCAGCCACTTCCTACGTGCTGCAGGTGATTCGGCGTGAGCGCCCCCCGGTTGCCCTGACTGGTTTTGTGACCGCCTACGCAGCGGAAGCAGCTCGAACGGAGTCGCCACCTCGAACGGACGAAACCGCCACAGAACTTGATGTGCAACTGAGTCCGTCGGTAGCAGCGCAGGCCAGTCAACCCCGGCTGTTCGAACTTGCACTGCAGTGGCGGCAGCTACGCGGTACGCTGGCTCAGCTGCGGGTACGCACGCTCCCCCGTCCACGCGTACAGCCCGGAGAAACGCAGCTGTACCTGTACTATTTCCGCACGAGCCGCTATCGGACGTTGCAGGAAAAATTCGCGCAGCTATCTACCACCAGTGTGTACCAGTTTGAGCGTGGCCGTCTCTTTGGCGCACCTGTGGAAATGCATGACTTCCAAGTAACCATCACCTGGGCCGATGAGGGCTTCGAGCGCTACGACCTCGAGCGACAACACCTGCAGGGCAGACGCTGGCGCGAGGCGCTGCTGACCTACGGCATCAACTGGCAGGACGACTGGATGCGTCGTTTTGCACGGCCTTACATCTATGAACCTTTAAATATCCTGCGTCGCCGGGGCATCTCAGCCATTTCGTTCTACCATATGGCACCGCGCACAGCCCTTGAACTGATCCGCCGGCAGAGTCTGCTGGAAAGCCCGCTCCAGGACAGCGAACTCATGCCCCCTCCTTCTGTCGAGGAGCGGGTAGCCCGTGCCAGCACTCCCAAAGGCATCCTTTCCTGGTACTCCAGACAGTCTACTATTCGCATTCCGCCCCCGCCTCCTCCGCAACTGGTCTTCCGGTACCGATTCCCCACGCTGGCGTATCTGGATCATCGGATAGTGCAGAATCAGGTGGCCGCGCTGGTCAGTACCGATCGCTGGCGCTCGCTCTCTGAAGAGGACCGACGCCGACTCTGGCTGGCGGGCTTCTCCTCGTTTGTACGCCCCTATGGCCGGCTGTCCATCTGGTTTGGCTATCCCACCTGCGAGATGCTCGACGTAGGCATTCCAGGGGTAGAACTGTTCTTTGAGACCGGCAATCGGCCACCCCGAAACTTCCGTTAACCGAACCGGCTATGCGTACGCGACATTTCTGCATGGGCTATCTGCTGCTGGGCCTGTGGAGTATCGCCGGCCTGCCGGCACGGTCTCAGCAACCCGACACCTTGACCGCCGATACCCTCCGGGTTCCTTCGCTGGCCGTGCAGGCCTGGTCTGACGGGGCCCGCGTGGTACTCCGATGGGCACCCGCTTCGTTTCTCGCCTGGGATCATGGCAATGCCGTGGGTTACCATGTGGAACGCACACGTATCAATCCCCAGGAACCCCCGTCCGCCCCGCTCACCTACGACCGACTGACGTCCCAACCCCTTCGCCCCTGGCCGCTGGAAACCTGGCGTCAACGCATTCCGAATCCTGAAGCACGTCCGCAGGCCGCCATCGCCGCTCAGATGCTCTATGGTACCCCTGCGCCCATTCAGGCCCGTAACCCCTTCGAAGCGGCCCAGCTACGCGCAGCCGAGCAGGAAAATCGCTTCAGCTTTGCCCTGTTTGCGGCCGATCTCGACTCCCTGGCTGCCGAAGGGCTGGGCCTGCGTTACGAAGATGCCACGGTTGAACCTGGCGCCACGTACATCTATCGGGTTTTTGCAGCGGAACCCCATCCCTCGCTGCGTCTCGACACGGCCTACGTGGTGGTAACCGTGAACCCAACACCACCCGCCACGCTTGACTTCGCGATCGAAGTGGAAGCTGGAGACGGTCAGCTGCGGCTCTGCTGGGATCCCCGGCTGGCTACTTATGCCTTCACCGCCTACGTGGTCGAGCGATCCGAAGACGGCCAGCAGTATCGCCTCATGACAGAAACGCCTCTGGTCCAGCTCGAAACCAACGCCACACTGGCCGAAAATCGCAGTCTCTGTTTTACCGATACGACTACCGTCAATTACCGGCGCTACTTCTATCGGATCTATGGCATCGATGCCTTTGCCCATCGCTCACGCCCCCTTGAAGTCATTGGAATGTCCCGAGACAGGACCCCACCTCCAGCCCCGGTGCTTGAAGCAACCGAACACGTGCGCGAAAGCACAGTACGATTGCGCTGGCGTCTCGATAATCCTTCGCCAGATCTGGAAGGGTTCTTTATTGGCATCTCCAACAGCCCGGACGGTCCCTTTGAGATTGGCGAGCAGCTTCCGCCTTCAGCCCGTGAGGCGACCGACAGCCGTGCAATCTCCGGCATCAATAACTATTACATTGTATTGGCGGTTGACACGGCAGGGAACCTCTCCTCTTCCATGCCGCACTACGTGCATCTGATCGACTCGATTCCACCTGCGCCTCCAACCGGACTGATCGCTCAAGTGGACACCACAGGCATCCTGACCCTTCGCTGGCGATCCAATCAAGAGCCTGACCTGCTGGGCTACCGCGTCTATCGGGCCAACCAGCTCGACCATACCTTCACGCTGGAAACCGGCTTCCCCCTGACCGACACCGTCTTTGTGGACACCCTCAGCCTGAATACGCTGACCGAGGCCATCTATTACCGGGTGGTAGCCCTGGACCGCAATTACAATCCTTCGGCGCCTTCCGAACCGGTACAGGTACTTCTCCCCGATCAGATACCGCCCGTTTCTCCCCTCTTTACCCGCGTCACACCAACCGACTCCAGCATTATCCTCCACTGGATTCCCAGCAGTAGCCCGGACGTGGTGCGCGTCTACCTTTACCGCAAACGCCCCAATGAAATCCTCTGGCATGAAATCGCTGTACTGGACCCAACCACCAGCCGCTACGAAGACACCACGGTTCAGCCGGAACGCCGCTATTACTACACCCTGCGTGCGGAAGACGACGCCGGAAACCTCTCCCGACCAGCTCCCCCGGTCCAGGCCCGTCCGTATGTCAAAACCTTACGTCCCCCTGTTACCCGCCTGCGGGCACGCTATGATGCCCGCCAACGGGCCATCCAGCTCACCTGGTCCTACACCCATGCCCGACCGCACTGGTTTGTCGTCTTTCGAGCCGTGGAAGACCAGCCTCTCCGTCGTTATCAATCGGCCGGTCGGTTTACACAATTTCTGGATATGGACCTGATCGGCCCCGGCACCTACCGCTATGCCGTACAGGTTTATTTTGAAGACGGAGGCATTTCGCCCCTTAGCGAACCGGTCACGGTGGTTGTAGAAGAGTAGCCACGTACCGTGACTTTCCGAAGCGGAGAAACAACTTCAGGCCGTTCACAATCCAGCGCGTGGCAAGGTACGGCCGGTTTCGGCATCAAACAGGTGTATCCTGGCAGGATCAACCCGCAAACCTACTGCCTGCCCTAACGCAGGCCGCTTCGCTGTCTCAACCCGCGCCACAATCGTGTGCTGCCCCACCCGCACATACAGATGCACCACAGCGCCCAGCACCTCCAGCGTCTCCACCTGGCCATGTATCCCAGCGGCTTCGCCGGCAGCTGTCAATGCGACGGCTTCAGGACGTACGCCCAGCGTCACGGCCTGTCCCGGACGGACTTCCGGCCAGTCGGCCGCGTTAAGCTTAAGCTGCACCTGCCCCTCTTCTCCCACGAATTGCAGGCCATCCAGATGCTCTAATCGTCCTTCAATGAAGTTCATGGGAGGATTGCCAATAAATCCAGCTACGAAGCGATTGGCCGGCCGGTGATAGACCTCCAGCGGCGTCCCAATTTGCTGCACCTGTCCCTGATTGAGTACGACGATACGTTGGCCCAGCGTCATGGCCTCTACCTGATCGTGCGTCACATAGAGCATGGTACGTCCCAGCTCTCGATGGAGCCGGGCCAGTTCGGCCCGCATCTCCACCCGAAGCCGGGCATCCAGGTTCGACAACGGCTCATCAAACAAAAACACGCGTGGTTCTCGCACAATGGCGCGTCCGACGGCCACACGCTGGCGCTGTCCGCCCGATAGCTGGTGCGGTCGTCGATCCAGGAGGTGCTCCAGCTCCAGCACACGGGCAGCCGCCCGCACCCGACGGTCAATCTCAGCCTTCGGTACGCGACGCAGCTTCAACCCAAAAGCCATGTTCTCGTAAACCGTCATGTGGGGATAGAGGGCATAATTCTGAAAAACCATGGCAATGTCGCGGTCGCGCGGCGGCACATCGTTGACTATCTGATCCCCAATGCAGATCGTACCCCGCGTAGCCGTCTCCAGTCCGGCCACCAGCCGCAACAGCGTGGTCTTGCCACAGCCCGAAGGGCCCAGCAACACCAGAAACTCACCCTCAGCGACCTCAAACGTCACGTCTTCCACGGCCACGTAGCCATTGTCATAGATCTTCCAGACATGCTCCAAACGGACCCCTGTTTTTTGCGCTGTCTCACGCATGCTTACGGTCTTTCAAATGGATTGGCGTAATCGGGTATCTGTCTGCAATGATGCCTGACGGCTATGGCGCGCTCGAAATACCTGGCCCTTACCGACTGCGCCCCTGCTGCTACCTGAGACGCCCCGAATAAGCCAGAAGGTACCGCTCATCATCCCGGGTTCCTGTAGTGAAAACCGCTCCGCATGAGCTCGTAACAAGGTAACTGCTGCAAGCTGCGGCATAAGCCCATGCGTTTAATGGAAAGTGGTTTCGGTGGTCACCTCCTGGAGAAATTGTGCCAGCGCTTCGCCTTCCAGCAGCCTCAGCTGTTCCATACTCAGGTTGAGCACGACAGCCACCGAGCGCATTTTGTCGTTTGCCTCCACCCTGAAAACACGATAGGCGTAACGCATCCCTTCGTGGGTTACCTCTACAGGCGGCGCTCCTCGCGCATGGAGCCAACGCCGGGCCGGTTCGTGTCGGCTCACTTCCAGCAGTGTATAGAGTGCTTCGATGGTAGATTCGGCGCCGGCATTGTAATTAACCGCGCCTGGCCCCTGAATGCCATCGTAACCACGCCCTGTGGTTGGGTCGTACATGGGTACGCCGGCCTCATTGTTGCCTGTTAGCCAGCTGGCAGCCAGCCCTGCCATTGTAGCGTAGCGCACATCGCCGGTCTGCTCGTAGAGCCGAATGAGTCCCACTGCTACGCAGCGCACGGCATAGGCGATCTGTTCGTAGCGTTGTACCTGTGTCGAGTCATCCAGCGACATGGCGTACATCCAACCGTAAACAAGCAACCGCGGATAGAAATGCTCGGCTTCGTGGCGGGCCGACGCCAGGAAACCGGCTTCGGCCAGTGCCTGTGTCTGTGCATTCCCCCAGCCATGCCAGGTATCGATCCAGGAAGCATGGGCGCCGTATGGATGGCGTGCCATCGATCCGTACTGCATGAGGGCCATCCCCTCGGCCAACTGTCGGATCATGCGGGCCAGCATGGTATCGGGCGCAACGCGCTGTAACCGTACCAGCCCCAGCAACAACTCGCTGGAGGCGTCGGCGCCGTAGCGATACACCAGCCACTCCGGTACGGTGCGGCCGTTCACCTGTCGCGTATGTGGATAGCGGACCAGCCAGGTGCGGTCCAGGTGCACCAGCGCCCGTCGGGCCGCTGCAGCCGCCTGCGCAGCCAGCTCCGGGTTGGCCTCCCGCAACACGTCAGCCGCCATTCCCAGCGCCCACACGGCTCGACCTGCCCACCAGCCGAAGGGTTCGGCCCGACTGTTCGGATGCGTCGTGTTAATGTCGAGCTGGCTGGAGTACACAAAGTTGTAAAAAAGCCCATCCTCGCGCTGCATATAGCGCACAAAGCGGAGCAATTTTTCAGCGGTACGCTGAAATGCTTTGTTGCCTGTCAGTTCGTAAAGCCGCAGGTAGAGTACGGCTGCACGGGCCGCATCATCTACACAGGCCGTGCCTTCGTCGGGATCATCTACCCAGCGATAGTCCGGGGCCTCGGCATAGAGATGCACGATGCGCAACACCGAGTCGCCCTGTACCACGTCTTCGCTCAGATACTCCAGATGGTCCAGGTTGATGGGTAGCTCGTCGAGCCCAGATCGGTCCGGCGCACCGACCTGGCAGCCGACCAGCGCCAGCCCTAAAAAGCCCGTAATGCTCAGCCAGAAACAACGCCTCATCCTTTCAGCCCACCAGTAGCAAAACTCTGAATGAAATACCGCTGGAAAAATAGGTAGGCCAGCACAATGGGTAACGCCAGCAGAAAGGCGGCTGCCAGTTGCGGACCGAGCTGTCCTTCAGCGCCGCCCCCCACCGCAAAAAGCGCCACCAGTTGTGGCAACGTCATCCACTGCACCTCTCGCACCACGATAATGGGCCACAGCACTTCGTTCCAGCTTCCAATAAAGGTGAGCAACCCCACGGTTACCAGGGCCGGCACCGACAGTGGCCAGATGATCGTAAACAGAATACGCAGTTCGCCACAGCCATCGATCCGGGCCGCATCGATCAAATCGCGCGGAATTGTCAGAAAGCTCTGGCGCAGGATCAGCACGCCCGTGGCGTTCATCATAAAGGGTACGATCAGCCCCAGCAGCGAGTCGGTCCAGCCCAGCCGCACTACCAGCGTGTAGAGTGGAATAAGCAGCAGCAGGAAGGGCACCATCATCGTAAACAAGATGATCGAAAAGACCGTCTCGCGACCGCGCCAGTGCAGCTTGGCCAGCGCGTAGGCGGCCATCGACGTAAAAACAAGCACCGAAGCGGTCACGGCCAGGGCCACCACCAGGCTGTTCAGCAATCCGCGCCCGACCGGAATACGCTCGAAGACGAGCCGATAGTGGTCCAGCGTCCACCGGGAAGGCAGCAGCGTCAGCTCGGAAATTTCTGCCTCCGGTGTAAACGTGGCGATGCCCATCCAGACGAACGGATAGGCAAACACCACCAGCCCGATCCCGAGTAACAGGTAAAGTCCCAGCCGGCGCATGATTCAGCTCCACGTGTCGGTTTCTACAAAACGTCGCTGTAGCAGCACCACGATGAAAATTACCAGTGCAAAGCAGAAACCCAGCGCCGCCGCATAGCCCATATGGTTGAAATAGAAAGCCTGGTTGTAGATGTAGAGCACAGCCGAGAGCGTGGCGTTGAGTGGTCCGCCGCCCGTCAGGATGTACGGTTCGATGAACAGGGAAAACCCACCGATTGTCGAGAGCACCACGACCGTTACCATCGTCGGGTTCAGCATGGGAAGCGTCACATGCCACCACCGCTGCCAGGCATTGGCCCCGTCCAGCTCGGCTGCCTCGTACAGATGCCGGGGAATGTGCTGTAATCCGGCCAGAAACAGCACAATGTACAGGCCTACGTTCTTCCAGGTCGCCATCAAGGCAATCGACGGCATGGCCAGCGTCGGCGACACCAGCCATGGTACCGGTTCGCCTCCCAGCGCCCGAATCATCCGATTGATCAGCCCGGTATCGAACGCAAACAGTTGCTGAAACAGAATCGTAATGACCACCCCCGAGACGACTACCGGCATAAAGTAGGCTGCCCGAAAAAAACCTCGTCCTTTGAGTGGACGGTTCAGCAGCTCCGCAAAGAACAGGGCCACAATGATCTGCAGCGGAATGTGAATGGTCAGAAAGATCCCTGTGTTAAGCAGCGCCCGGAAGAACAGATCGTCCCGCACCAGTCGCACAAAATTTTTCACCCCCACGAATTCCATAGGGGTGACAATGTCCCAGCGATGGAACATCAGCACGAAGGCAAACAGGAGCGGATAGCCAAAGAACACGGCCATGTGCAACAGGTAAGGCGCTACCAGCACATAGCCGCTCCGCTCACTGCGTGGACGGCGTTGCCAACGCGGCCGTATCGATGGCATCTCAGGCATTCCAGTCCAGGATCATCCGAATGCGACGGAGTGCGCGACGCGTTGCTTCGGTCGGAGCGCGCACGCCATAAACGGCGGCGGCCTCGAACTCCTGGGCAAAGGCATCCAGGATTTCCTTCAGATCGGGTACGCTGTCGACGCTTCGCGTATAGGCTGCCTGGGCAGCAAAATGGCGAAGAATCGGGTACCGTTCAAACACCGGCGCAAAATACGGATCGTCCAGCAGCCCCCGACGCACAGGAATCTGACGCGTGCGTTCCAGCAGTCGCCGATCGGCTCTGCGTGAAACCAGAAAACGGGCCAGTCGCCAGGCCGCTTCGGGATGTTGCGTGGTCGAAAAGATTACAATGTTTTTGTAATCGCCGTAAGTATAAACCGGTCCCTCGTGGTCATCCGGCACAGGAAGCGGCGCCACATCGTAGGTCAGGGCCGACGGTGCGTTCTTCTCCAGCCAGATCAGGTGCCAGGGACCAGTAAAATCGGTGGCAAGCTGCCCCTGGATGAACCGGCTTCCCCCGCTGGTCCAGACGGCTTTCGGGAAAGCGCCCATTGCGTAGAGACGAGCAAAGAAAGCGAACACACGGTTTGAAGCGGCCGTGTCGAGCGCCAGTTGTCCCTGGCGGTCAAAAAGCGTGCGCCCGCCTGAAGCGGCAATGTAAAAGGCGTAGTAGTCGAAATAGCGTTGCCACCAGATGGGGCGGATGTCGCGATAGCCCATCCATCGATCAATGAGCCCGTCGCCATCGATGTCGGCCACGAGGCGGCGGGCTGCTTCCAGGTATTCGCTGTAGGTGCGCGGTGGCCGATCAAGACCTGCTTCTCGAAGTAGTTGGACGTTATAGAACATCATAACCGGATTCGTCTTCCAGGGCAGCTGGTAGAAATGACCGTCGCGGGATCGGAACGATTCGCGTACTGTCTCGGGAATGCGCGCCACAAGTAGCGAATCAAAATCCGGAAATTGATCGAGTGGTACCAGGGCGCCAGCCTCAACGAAATCCTCAACAATGCCCGGCCAGATGTTCGAGCACAGATCAGGCGTCGTGCCTGCAGCCACAGCGGCCAGTAGCACCTCTTCGCTCGACTGACCGGCCGGGATGGGCTGCACAATCACTTCAACGTCCGGATTGGCCACCGTCCATTCGGCTACCAGCTCCCGGGCCAGAGCCAGTTCATCGGGGTTAGGAGCCGTCCAGTAGACGAGCCGAGTTTTTCCGTTCTCCACGACGTACCTCGAAGCCGGCCGCTGGCATCCTATCAGCAGCATGACCAGCAACACGCCCGACAGCACGCTGCCCTCCATCAGCAGCCGTAGCTTTTGCCCGGGATTCATGTTCAGCGGAATTTTACGTTTTCAACGTACGGACGAAGCGCGAACCAACAGCTCGCAGGGTACCACAATAATATGCTGTCCTCGGGCATACGGCCGGTATGCTGGATCTGGCGTCATCCGTTCGATCAGATGACGCATGGCCAGCTCGCCCAGCTGCTCCTTGAAAACCCGCACGCTGGTGAGCGGCACTGGGGCCTGTGCGGCGCTCTGTACGTCGTCGAACCCCACCAGCGCTATATCATCAGGCACGCGCAGACCGTTTTGTAACAGCGTCTCCATCACCCCCAGTGCCAGCGCATCGTTGGCACAGAAAGCAGCGGTAGGACGCTCCGCCAGCGCCAGCAGACGCTGTCCCAGTAACTGTCCCGTAGCTCGCGTAGGTTCAGCTTCCGGTTCGATAAGCACCAGTGCCGGATCCATCGACCGCCCGATCCGCCCCAGTGCGATCCGATAGCCCTCTAACCGATGGGCAATGCTCGGATGCTGAAGGTCCGCCCCGATAAAAGCGATCCGCTGGTGTCCCTGCCGAATCAAATGCTCGACGGCCGCTCGGGCCCCTCCCTGGTTATCAATCACCACCGCCGGCAACCCCTCAGCCTCATAGTCGATGAGCACGGCAGGCAGCTTCATCGACCGCACCTCCTCCAGAAACGCATCACTGACCTTACCTGCAATCAGCAGACCGTCAACGCTCCGTTCTCGCAGAAAACGCGGTGTATGCTCACCCCTGCGATAGGCCCGAGGAATCGTGGTCAACAGCACATAGAGGTTGTGCAGCCGTGCTTCAAATTCGGTTCCAAGAAAAATATAAGTATAAAACGGTTCACTTCGGGTAAAATGGTCTTCACGAAGCACAAAACCTACATTGCCAGTGCGTTGTAACGATAGATCACGCGCCGCCCGCAATGGCACATACCCCAGCTCCCTGGCAGCCTGCAACACACGCCGACGTGTCGCCTCGCTAACCTTCCCTTTGTTGTTGAGCACCAACGAGACGGTCGAGATAGACACACCAGCAACCCGCGCGACCTCTCGAATGGTACATCGTGAAGGGCCCATGCAGATACAGGTTTTATTGTTCACTAAATCGATTTACTTAAAATTTACCCTATTTTATGTAATCCTGTCAAGTTTTCTCCTCTTTTTGTCCGGACGCCCTGAAGCCCCCTTTCCCTACAACAAGCACTGTGCTCAACATGCACTTATTTTAACGGTTGCGCAGGAAAGCGCATGCTCCTCTCTACTACGAGGGCTATGTTTTGGCGGGCCAGTCCCGAAGCGATAGATGCTCGCCCCGCCCGCCTATCGCTGCCTCTATACCCTCTATGTACACGGCATCTCGACCGCTGCAGGTCGAGGATGGATTCAAGCCCTCTGTACCCCATACCGCAACAAAAACGCGCCTTTCTGCCCCCATTGTGCAATCAAAAAAGCCGATTCGGGAACTTGACAAGCTGTGTGTGCCAATTAGAAAGGGTCGTGCCGACCTGCGTCCCCACCGCCTGACCGAACCCATCAGACGCGCCTCGGCTCTTCTCAAAGGCAATGGGTTATGAAACACGATGCTTTTCTGAGCCCTGCCTCAGCCATCTTTTTTTTCTCACGTACAGCAATTGCGAAACGCCGCCTCTAAAAGCACGCCAGCCAGTTATTCAGATCATGCTTTCCAGCCCTTCCTATCTATGCAAAGGAATGAATATCGCAAGTGATCAAACGGAACATTCTCAAAGACCAACTTTGGGCAGCTTATCAGCAAGAAGATGCAGAACAGTTAGTTCCCTTTGAAACTTACTCCAGCAGATTTAAAATTATCTGTTTACACACAGGAAATATGCTATACAATAACGCGGGCTCACATAAGGCAGCGCTACTGGTTTGCACCAAGGTGGATCCGGGTTATATATTGGCTTTGTGCGTATTGAGCATCATACTCCTTCTGTGAAGAAGAATGGGTTGATACTGCTTGCCAGGGCCGACCTAACGAATAAACGTAGCCTGTAACTATGATCACCAAAATCTTGCCTTTGCTACTGATTCTTTTACTTTATCCTCTGGTCTTTGCATGGAAAAGGATGCCGCCACTCTTTGCTTTGCTTATCGTAGGCGGACTGGTGCTGTTCTTTCTGGCCGTTGCCTTCGTGGAAGAACAGAACAGATATACTCATCTACTTTTTGCTACGATTGCTCTGGGAGCAGGCGTACGATACCTGAAAAGATATCGTCCGCTTCAGGCATCCTCAGATTAATGCTGGCCGCTACACCGTCAAACATCCGAGAGACCAGACGGGCTTCGTTGAAAAGACACGCTCTGTGGTGGGGAGGAGGCCAACCTTTTATTCTCGCCCGAAATAGTTGCCATGCTTGAACGAACCATAGCGCTGCTTCGGCAGACACTTCCGCGGGTCCTCCGGACCAGCTCTCCCTTTAAGGGAGAGCCATCTAAGCCGGTTCGGCAGTGCAAATGGTAGCATAGCAGTAAACTACCCGAACAATGTGATCGATCATGCCGTCATCAAGGAGCATGGAAGTGTTTTTATCAGGTTCCCCCTCCCCCGGGGAGGGGGACAGGGGGAGGGGCTCTCCGTTCCCTATCGCTATCGTCCCAGACACCGTTGCGCTGACCAAGCCCTCAGTCGCTCTCGCGACAGCTCTCCCTACGAGAAGAAGCAGATTTCCTCGTTTGTAACGCTACTGCCAGAGCGCTGGCAAAGCTTCTGCTTTACATGCTCCCCTCCGAGGAGGGAACAAGCGAAAGGGCCTGCCTCCAACACCACTGCCGTCCCGTAGGCCAGGCACTCTTATCAGGCAACAACGTCCCCTCAGTCCTTCGGACAGCTTTCCCTTGTAGAGGAAGCAATTTTTGGAGTCTTGAACATTTACGGTAGAGCTGACTTCAACGTAACCGCTGGATTCCGTGCGACGTCAGATAGCAGAGCTGACCGTTGACTACGCTTTCGAAACGACCATCTCTGGACGTCCAATGCAGCCATACACAGACAACGGCCGAACAGCAGCACAGCCCTCGCCTATTGCAAATGCGAATGCCAGTACTACCATCAGCAACCATCCAGGCCTTTACACTAATGATACCTCCAAAGAGAAGGGAGACTTGACCTGATCCACGTTTATAGATATTATACTGATATGTTAAAGGAGTTTGCCTCTAAAGAGAAGGAGCTCTGTTCAGCCCATCATTACCGTTCAGACTAGCCAGGAGGAGTCCATGAAGCTTCAAGACTGGCTGCCGATTTTACTGATGTCGGGCATCCTGTTGCTCTATCTCCCCTTCCGCCGGGTCTATCAACAGCTACCAGACTGGGCGGCCTACAGCCTCTACTGGGCTGTCATCGGCCTGATGGTGCTAGCGGCCTTCCTGAGTCAGGCTACCGAACATCTGGTTTTCATATTGGCCTTCTTTACGCTGGCCTTTGTCTACCTGGTGCATACCCGCCGGCAGCAGCAACAGACAGGCCGTGCTTCCTGAACCACCGGTATCGGTAGCCCGAACTTTTTGTACCGCCCGGGCCGTCGGACGTGTATAACAGTGCGCCCTGCCGCCCCTGTCAGCCCCCTCGCCATTGGGGAAGCTGAGGCGACGGCCAGGCACCTGAACAGGTGGCGTCCACTCAGCCTGCGGTCCGTAGTATCTCGAGCGGCAGGCGACGGTAAACGTGACGGTTGCCCAGCAGTCCGACCCCCAGCGTCAGCATTATGGCACTCAGTAGCGCTACCATCAGCACCTCCGGCGCCCACACGGGCGAAGCCTCAAACACCAGGCGGGCCAGCAATCCGGCTGCACCCACAGCCAGCACCAGTCCCACCATAGCCGCCAGCAATCCCAGCAACCCGTACTCTACGGCTGTGATCTGCAGTACCTGGTGTTGCGAGGCTCCCAGCGTCTTGAGCAGCATGGTTTCCTCCTCACGAGCTACCCGCGTAACGGCAATCGCTCCCAGCAACACGATTACGCCGGTCAGCACGCTGAAAAGTGCCATGAACTGCAGCACCAGGGCAATGCGACCGAAGATTTCGTCGGCCACGTTCAGGATAAGCTGCAGATCAATGGCCGACACGTTCGGAAATGCTTCGATCACTGCCCGCTGAATGCGCGGCGAGGCAGAGCCGGCCCGCACCAGCAGCACGAACATCTGCGGAGCTTCTTCCAGCACGCCCTGTGGAAACAGCACGAAGAAATTCGTTCGAAATCGCCGCCAGTTCACCCGTCGAATACTTCCCACCACTGTGGAGATCTCAACCCCCTGCACATCCCACACCAGCGTATCGCCGAGCGTTACGCCCAACTCAGCGGCTATCTCTTCTTCAAGCGAAATGGGCGGCACGGCCGTTCCGTGTGGCACTGCAGGCGTAAACGTGCCGGCCAGGAGCGTTTCGGTGTCCGTCAAATAGCTGCGATAGGATGAGCGGTACTCATGCCGAAAAGCCCAGCCCAGCCGAACGGTCGAGTCGGCCCGAAGCGCCTCAAGGCGACGGCCTTTGACAGCGGCCAGCCGCATCGTTACGATTGGTACGGTTTCGAGCACAGGCACCCCGCTCGCTTCGATGAGTGCCCTCAGGCTGTCCCGTTGATCAGGTTGCACATCGAAAAAGACCAGGTCAGGCCGTTCGCCCCCTCCGGCCTGCTGCACCTGCGCCAGGAGCGTCCGCTCGACCAGCAGCACCAGTACGACCAGGAACGTCCCCAGCCCGAGCGCCAGCGTCAGCACGAGCGTCTGGTTGTGCGGACGGTAAAGGTTTGCCAGCCCCTGACGCAAGACATACGGCCAGCGAGCCGGTACGATGCGGCGCAGCAGCCGCATCAGTCCCTGTGCCAGTAGCACCAGGGCTCCGAAGACGAACAGCAACCCGAGGGCATAGCCGGCCCCGATCGCCGGCGCGGGCGCCTGCAGCATGGCAAAGGCCGTCAGTCCACCCACCAGTAACAGCCAGACGAGCCAGCGCAGCGGATCACGTCCGGCCGGCACCGGATCGACCGAGGTCTGCAATGCCCGCAACGGGGTGACGCGACGCACGGGAAGCAGTGGGAGCAGGGCAAACAGCAGCGTAATCGACGGCCCGCTCAACAGCCCCAGCGCCACAGCGGCCGGCTCGATGCGGAGCGGTACGGCAACGGGCAGAAATTCGGCCAGGAGTCGAGGCAACAGAGCCTGCAGGCCCAGTCCCAGCAACGTGCCAGCCACGCCGGCCACCATCCCCATTGCCAGCGCCTGTAGCAGATAGACTGTCAGGGTTTGTACCGGCGTTGCCCCCAGGCACCGCAGCACGGCCACAGCATCGACGCGCTGCTGGACGTACACGTGTACGGCACTGGCTACCCCGACCCCACCCAGCATCAATGCAATAAAACCTATCAGCCCGAGAAAACGGTACAGATTCCTTAGCGCCTCGTCCCAGTCTGCGCGAATTTCTTCGACGGTATCGACGTCCACACGCCGCGGCCGCAATTGCCGTCGGAGCTGATCCCCCAGTGCCTCGACATCCCGATCGTCATCAAAGCGGAAGTACACCTCGTATTCGGCACGGCTTCCAAAGCCGAGCAGCAGTGTATCGACACCGGCCAGCGGAATATAGACACGGGGCGCCGCCAGCGCCATGGCCGCCGATTCAGAAGGTGTAGCCAGCAGCCGTCCCAGAATTGGATAGCTCCGGCGTCCTATCCGCACGGAATCGCCCACGTGTACCCCATAGGCGTCAAGCAGTGTGCCATCCACCAGGGCTCCGCCCTCCGGCAGGTAGCGTACGGCCGCCTCCGGGGGATCGGTCTGGAGCTGCCCATACAACGGCCAGTCGCCCGCTACAGCCCGCACCGACGCCAGCCGCACCTGACCGGTATGGGGAAAATAGACCATCGAAGCAAACGACACCACGCGGGCCTGCCGACCGCCGATCGAGTCGATGAGTGCTTCCAGCTCATCAAACGGCGCTGCTCGTTCCAGACGCAGGTCAGCCCCCAGCAGCTGCCGGGCCTGGTCGTCCACGGCGCGTCTCAGATTGCCACCAACGCTACTGATGGCCACCAGCGCGGCCAGTCCCAGCACCATGGCCGAGAGAAACAGCATAAGGCGACGCCGGCTTCCCCGGCTATCGCGCCAGGCCATCTGCAGCGCCCAGCGCAACCAACCCGTTCGCAGTTCAGCCATGGCGTGCGTTGGTGGCGGTATGAACCGGCTCGTCAGCCACGATGCGCCCTGCCCGCAGGTGCAGGATGCGTCCGGTACGTCGTGCCAGCTCCAGGTTGTGCGTGACAATGACCAGCGTAGTACCAGCCGTTGCGTTCAGCTCGAAGAGCAGATCTGCGACCACAGCCCCGGTTTCAGCATCCAGATTACCGGTCGGTTCATCGGCAAACAACAGGCGGGGACGGTTGATAAATGCCCGTGCCAGCGCCACCCGCTGTTGCTCACCGCCTGAGAGCTGCCGTGGATAGTGATGCAGCCGGTCTCCCAGCCCTACCCGCTCCAATAGCGCAACCGCCCGCCGACGTGCCGTGCGATCACCGCGCAGCTCAGCCGGCACCATGACGTTTTCCAGAGCCGTCAGTGTCGGCAGTAGTTGAAAAGTCTGAAAGACAAAGCCCACAAGCCGGTTACGAAGCGCTGCGCGCGCGTCTTCGTCGAGCATGGTCAGCTCCTGACCATCCAGCCATACCCTACCAGTCGTGGGCAAATCCAGCCCGGCACATAGCCCCAGCAACGTCGTTTTACCGCTGCCCGAGGGACCTACAATCGCACAGGCTTCTCCTTCGGCTACCGAAAAAGAAACGTCCCGGAGCACCGTCAGCGTTCGCGTCCCGCTCCGGTAAGTCTTTGTTAGATGCGCAACCTGTAGCATGCAGATATTCGACAGATGCTTACGATCAAGCTCCTTATAACCGGTCGAGCCAGTTCGGTTCTGACAAGGCCGGGCAACCGCTGCCCCATACATACCCATCCGACGGTGACCGCATCGACACCAGACCCCGGCACCAAGCTGTCTCCGTTCGCTGCTGCGCTGAAGATCCTGGCCTGGTTCAGAGATAGAGTTCGCGCCTGTGCCACGTGCACTGCCCGCGCTTTTGCAGACATGCCGAGCCCCCGAATTCAACGACTACTTCCACTGTTCCTCGGCCTGCTGGCCGCCTGCAGCGATCCCTCCAGATCACCCCGATCGACGCCAAATGCCCTGCCTGACACAGCCCCTACAACACCTCGCGACACCACCAACCGCACGGCGCAGACGATCAATGTGCTGGTACTGGGCAACAGCCTGGCGGCCGGCTACGGTCTGTCGCCGGAAGAAGCCTTTCCTGCACTCCTGCAACGCAAAGTCGATTCACTGGGCTGGCCTGTACGTATCATCAATGCCGGTCTGAGCGGCGAAACTTCAGCTGGCGGCCTACGCCGCATCGACTGGCTGCTGCGCGAACGCATTGACATCCTGATTCTGGAGCTGGGCGCCAACGACGGATTGCGCGGAATCGATCCGGAAGTGACCCGTCGCAACCTGCAGGGCATTATCGACAAAGTGCGAACCCGCTATCCAGACGCCGACATCATCCTGGCCGGGATGCAACTCCCTCCGAATCTCGGTCCCGACTATACAGCGGCCTTCCGCGCCATCTATCCTGCGCTGGCCCGTGCCAATAAGGCCCACCTGATTCCCTTTCTGCTGGAAGGCGTCGGAGGCGTGCCTGAATTGAACCAGCCCGACGGCATCCATCCTACGGCCGAAGGCCAGCGTATCATCGCCGAAAACGTCTGGCGC
>JAUZRN010000020.1 GCA_030950375.1 Rhodothermus sp.
TAACGAATGACCTCAGCCGCTTTGAGACCAGTGCTTTTAGCGAAAACACGTGGCAAGACAGGCCCGACGTCATTGCTGAAGTTCCAGGTGTCAGTGCTTTAAGCCAGCGAATAACCCCCTCAGTCGCTTCGCGACAGCTCCCCCTCAAAGGGGGAGCAAGTTTTTTGGTTTCTACGGCTGTCCGGAGCGATCGAACGCACGCACACGCGCTTTGAGGTGGAGCAAATTTCTTGGTTTCTACGGCTGTGCCGGTTCCAACGCAATCCCCAGATCCAACGATGGCCCAGCAACACAGCTACCTCCCGTACTACGACGAAGCTGCAAAAAGTACCGTTGGCCAACCCATCCCGGTACTTCTGAGAATCATTTCCTGTAGCAGCTCTCACCAGAAGACCTTGCTTTCCGGAGAGATTTCTATCTTAATTTGCTCTCACAGACATTTTATCTCGGCACATAGTCAAGCGCTAACTTGCTGCTACTCAAGCACGCGCACTCGTATTTGCTCGACATAACCGATGCTACGTGAAATAGCTAAACACATTCTGACAGATGCTAGTAGAAACGCAATATGATCCGTTCATTACAGCGCATCTTTAGCTTCAACCATCGAATGCAAGTTCGGACGGCCAAGTAAATAAATAAACGAAGTGTAAAGCAGGCAGGTAGCTGTGTGTATCAACTCCCGTGCTCAACGCTGACATACCTCCTCCGCTCAATTTTCGTAGCATGGTTTGTCCCCCCTCACTTCTGCTATATGTTGCCTGCACTGCTAATCTTAACAGGGTAGCTTTAGACGCCTGCGTGGCCCTGTTATCCCGCTCTGACTAAGTCGCCTGGCCTGAGGACTTCCACGCTGAACGTGCACTCCATCGGTCGTCAGCCAGTAAAATGCAGACGGGCCCGTAAGCTTCCTAAGTGCCCTCCCGTCGTTTTGTAGCCACTGCTTAAGCCATCGAAGTTTTCGCAGGACGATCTGCACTTCTCTGGTTGTGGCCGGATGCACCTCAATCCATAGCGCCTGCTCACAACCGGACGGGTCAGCGACACCAAGCCCATAATCCCAACGAGGATCATTTGGGTAAATGTCGGCCAGCGCCTCGTCCAGATGGATGCTACCCGTAAGCTTTCGCGAAATCTTTGTATGTTAACTTTGCACGACACGACGCTGACAACGCCTGCAATCCGGGCTGGTAGGCAGTATTGACCGGAGACGGTGCCTGCTGCACAGCTTGCTGGAAGGTCATGGCTCAGGATCGGCTAAGACTTTTTATGATTATGACGGGTGACAACTTCGGCTACCAGATCCCCTACATGGCCACTGAATTCCGTTAGTCCTCCCCAACCTGCCTCCTCTGGACGCTCAGCTCCGGGATCCAGTTCGGAAATGTCCTGCACCGCACCGCTTCGGCCAAAAAAATACACGCGATATGTTTTATCCAGCGCCTGTTGTGCCAGAGTTCGCGTAAAATTATCAGCTTTCAATTCAAAGAGGCGGCGCACATCCCTTTCCGTGCCGCCGTACTTCTGGAAAACCCGCAGCGCCCATATCACATCCAGCACATGCGGCGCATGCGTGGAAACAAGCACCCGGTATCCACGACGCAACAGCTCCAACAACAGCAGGACGACCGTTGTAATAGCCCGGGGATGCAATCCCATCTCCGGCTCTTCCACGATCACCCATTTCAATGCATTACGCCGCGAAACCTTGCCGGCCGGAATCAGCCAGTAAAACCCGAGCAATAGCGGCGTGAACTCCCGCTGGCCGGCGGACCAGACCAGAAACGGAAGGCCTTCGGCGTCCAACGAACGGCGCAGTACAAAACGGCGCTGCATGCGGTCGATGCTGGTCTCCAGTCGATAATCCCCGAAAATATGCGCCGCAATGGCATCCCGGAGCACCTTATTGAAGCGTTGCTGCTGCGGAAACAACGTTTCCTGGCGAACAAACTCGGTCTGCACCAGTCGATGCAACGTTTCGCTGAATTGCCGCACGACGAAGGGATCTCCCGGGCGAAAATCCGTGAAGGGTCGGGTGATGCCATCCCGCAGACTCATGACGCGCTGAGCGGGAATGTAAAAGACCTGCTCTTTTTGGATCGCTCTATGTTTCAGTAAACGTTCCAGCTTGACCGCTTTTTTGTTGAATATAATTTTTGTGTCTGGCTGAATCAGTCCACCCAATCCTTCTCCGAAGTACAATTCAACAAACTGGGTCGTTTTCTGCCAGCTTAGATTGTAATCTCGAAGCGTTTGCCGAATGGCCCCTCTATCAATCAGTAGCTTGAACAGCTCCAGCAGCAGGCTTTTTCCCGTCGCCTGCGGTCCTACCAGTACGGTCAGGTCGCCCGGTTCCAGACGAGCTTCGCTAACAGGTCCAAACTGCTGAACTGTGAGCTGCATCCCTCACCTGCATCCTGGTTCTTTCGTTACCACTTCTTTATCGGGGATGTTTCGCGCTGCACAATGGCTCAGCCTGTTGCTATCTGCACAGCCTCCTCATATACGGCCTTGACCTTACGCGCAATGACCGACCAGTCGTAGTGCTGGCGCACGTACGTTCGGCAGGCCTCATCGGATGGCAGCGGGCGTCGTCCCGTCAATGCGTCGATCAGGCCATCTGCCAAGGCTTCGCTGGTGGCGGCCTCCAGCACCAGGGCCTCCGAGAGTCCCTGCACGGCCTCGGGAAGCCCCCCGATCGGCGTTACGAGCACCGGGGTACCTGCAGCCAGCGATTCCAGCGTGATGAGCCCGAAGCCCTCAAGCGCCACCGTAGGCACAATGGTCAGATCGGCCGCGCGATAGGCCAACGGGAGCTGTTCGTCCGGGACAAATCCCAGCAGACGCACATGCCGCTGCAACCCCAGGGCCTCGATCTGTGCCTGCAGGGCTTCACGCAACGGTCCCCGACCGGCTATCAGCAGCAGGATCTCCGGAACGTGCCGTCGCACTGCGGCCATGGCGGCAATCAACCGCTCCAGTCCCATGCGCCGTACCAGCCGTCGCACACTCAGCACAATCGGCCGATCGCTCGGCCAGCCCAGCACCTGCCGGGCTTCCCGACGTGACAGCGTTCGCGCAAAACGTTCAACCGCTACACCGCCGGGTACCACACGAATCCGTTCAGGCACTACCCCATAACGCTGCGTTAGCTCTCGACCGAATGCCTTCGACAGTACAATGCAACGCACTGCCCGCCGATAGACCACGCGTTCCAGCCAGGCCTTTACGGCCACCTGTATCCCTTTCTTGACCTCCTCACGCCCCTCCCAGGCCCAGGGGCCATGGAAATGAACGACCAGTGGCAGGTCCCGCACCAGATCCAGCACGGGAAACGTGTACAGCGCAAAGTGGGCAGCCACCAGATCGAAAGGTTCGGTGTGGCGAAGCCGCTGCACGGCCCGCCGCATGCCCTGCCACCGCTGCCAGAGCGGTGCTGAGGGACGTGCTGCTCCCACGAACTTGCCACCAGTAGCCCGGGCCACCGCTTCCGAACCCATCACCACGCCCCGGCAATGCACGCCTGTCTCCGGCAGATGCCGACACAGCGCCGCATAGACACGCTCCAGTCCCCCCGGCACCTCCTCGAACCAGCCGCTACCCAACTGCAGTACCTGCATATTGCTCTTGTTTACGTCAAATTTCCAGCGCCACGGGCCTCAACGATAATGACCACGCAGCCGATTGCGCAACAGATGGATGTGCCCACCAACCAGAGATGATCGCGTCGGGTTAAGGAACGCCGGCTGAGGGCGGCCACCTCCATGCGTGCCTGGCTCCAGGAACGGGCTACCGGATCGCGCAGCACAACGATAAGCCACACCGACGGCATCCATTGCTTAATGCGCGCAATCTGCCGAGCCGTCAGATGCAGAAAATCCGGCGTCTTCTCTCCGATGAGCTGATCCGGACGCGCTTCCCGAAACGCTGCTATATACCGCGAACAAGGTCCCGGCTCATTGAAGAAATGCAACGCTCTTTCTGGCATGTAAATTCCGGGATGCTGACGAAGCCGATGAGCCAGCCAGGTCGTTGCGCTTTTCCGTCCACCGATAATCAGCCGATCAGGAAGCCGTTCCGGCTGCGCCTGCATGGGCCTATCCGATCTGTTGCACCGGCATCCGTAGCGGTTGCGCCTCCGCGGTACGAATCAGAATGTGTTCCAGTTGATCCACCACGTGCCGCACCGCGAACTGCTGTTCGGCTATCCGGCGGGCCAGCTCGGCCAGTCTGGTTGGATCGGTCTCAACGGCCTGCAACGCTCTCTCCAGCGCTGCACACAGCGCTTCGGGTGTATAGCGATCGAAGCGGAAAGCCGCCGTTCCACAGTATTCACCCGTACCGTTGGTCGGCCCGATCACAACAGGTTTTCCACAGCAGAGCGCCTCGGCCACCGTCGAACCGAAGTTTTCATCTTCGCTGGGCTGGACGACTACATCCACCGACCGCAACAGATCGGGTACTTCGGTGCGGGCAACGTAAGGTGTATAGGTCAGATGATCCGGAAAGGGAAACGTATCGATCAGCTTGCGATATTCAGGGGCATAGGTAAAACGACCGATGATCTCCAGATGCACGTCACGCCGTTTTTTCAGCAACAGGGCAAAGGCTTTCAGCATCAGATCCAGTCGCTTACGTGGATCGATGCGTCCCAGCCAGAGTAGCGTACGCCGGCCTGGGTGACGGGGGGGCACACCCGGATCCGGACGAAACAGCTCCAGATCGAATGGATAGGGCAGCGCAAACACCCGTTCGGCCGGCACGCCAAAGGCTATCACATGCTGCCGACTCCAGACGCTTCCGCAAATGACGGCCTGACAGTGCGCCAGCTCGCGCCGCGCCACCCACTGGCGATGCCGATAAAAGGCCCAGAGCTTCCAGTACAGCCTCCGACCCGACAGCGTAATTAACTGGCGTCGAAGCCGATGGATCGCCTGCCACTCGGTCTGTGGCGGTCCCTGCAGCCAGGCCACCACGGGCAAGCCCGTTACCTGAAACTGCGCGCCCACACCCATAAACAACAATACGTCGTAGGGATCGGTGCGATGTCGCTCAGCGACCCGGCGGGCAATGGCGGCCACATGCCGCTGATAGATCCAGTCCTCGACGATGCGCTCCAGCCCGCCCCGAAGCAGCGGGCGCCCCCGGTCCCGCAATGCATTGAGTCGCTCCAGCAATACGCCCTCGTAACGGAAGTTCGGCCAGCGCGTCAGTCCCTCAGGCTGCCGCACAAAATCGGCCTTGGCATACAGGTCCACCTGATGCCCTCGCCGCAGCAGCTCCTCCAGGATCAGATAATTGGCCGAAGCTACACTGCCAGCGTGTTGCTCGACCAGCGCATAACAGGCAATCCGCAT
>JAUZRN010000021.1 GCA_030950375.1 Rhodothermus sp.
ACAGGCTGCCCAGCAACGAAAGCATCAGGGCGATGGGAAGCAACAGGCGCTTCATGATGCACCTCCTTTGAGATTTGTGGTGCGCACCCGATGGGCCCCGGCCGGCTGCCGGGGGTGCGGGCCGGACGACCGGCTTCACCCCCTAATTAACACACACCTTGTCAAGAGGGACGATGGGGGAGGAATGGCTGAAATTTCAACAGCTTATGGAAAGAAAGGCGCATCGGTTGCAGGGTGCTGCGGCGGAACACGATAGGGAAAGGATGGCTGCAGCCGACGTCCTGGAAACGCGCCGAGCCGGTGGGGACGCAGGCCCGCGCGCTCCGACATGCATCCCCTCATTATCACACACAGCTTGTCAGGTGACGCTTTGGGGAACTACAGCACAAATTTTCAGGACGGATGGGCATCAGGGCGCATGCTGCTGTGGACGCTGCGGATGGATCTGTTATGGAGAACTGATTGCAGTCGAAAGAGCGGTTATTGCTGGCGTGTGCATCGTGCGATAAGCGACACGGAAGCAGTGCGATGCGTGTTTCCTGACCAGCAGCATGGCAAGCCCGCCCAGAATAACGGCGACCTATGCAGAAAGGCATTGCGGAGGTTCAGGCCTTCACGCACATCTCGGTGGAGCAGGATTGCCGTCGGGATGTTGGCAATCAGGCCGATTGTGGCTCCCGCCAGCATGAAGGGGCATCGATCGGTCAGAGAGCCAGGTTAATGGCTTCTTTGATCAGGAAAGGCGCAATGACCACCAGGGTTGCCAGATTGACAAAGACCTCGAGCGTTTCGGCACGGCGGTAACCAAAGGTTTTGCGGGCGTTCGGGTGCCGGCGGGTCAGACGACGGGCCCCATAGCTGATAGCCAGCGGGGGCGTGCCGTTTTATGTACGGCATCCGAAAGCGAAGCCAGGCTGCCGGACAGCAAGCCCCCTACGCTTTCGGCCACCGAGATAAACAGATTCAGGCCGATCAAGAGGAGGCGGCCGCGGCTACCGTTGCGCGTATGTGGAGGGACATGGGCCCTGGAACACCTCTGGGCTTGCTGCGCCGAACAAAACGCAAAAAGCCGGGGTTCCGCTGCACAGATCAGCGGAACCCCGGCCCGGTCCAACGCTAACTGGCTGCAGCTTCGATGCGTTCCAGGTCCTGGATGCCCTTGCGTACGTGTTCGGCCGAGGCTTCAAGCAGTTTGCGCTCTTCTTCGTTGAGCTCCACTTCAATAATCTCTTCGACGCCATTGCGCCCCAGGCGTACCGGCACACCGATGAACAGGTCTTTGAGTCCATACTGGCCATTCACATAGGCCGCGCAGGGCAGGATGCGTTTCGCGTCTTTCACGATGGCTTCGACCATTTCGGCCGCGGCAGCCCCTGGCGCGTACCAGGCCGAGGTACCCATCAGCTTGACGATCTCGCCGCCGCCGAACTTTGTGCGTTCGACGATGGCGTCAATCTTTTCTTTGGGCAGCAGTTGAGTGATCGGAATGCCGCTGACCGTCGCATAACGGGGAAGCGGCACCATTGAGTCGCCATGCCCGCCCATCAGCAGCGCCTGCACGTCGCGCACCGAAACGCCCAGCTCCAGCGCGATGAAGGTGCGGAAGCGGGCCGTGTCGAGGATGCCGGCCATGCCCATCACGCGATGGCTGGGAAAACCACTTGTCTGGTAGGCCACATAGGTCATCACATCGAGTGGATTCGAAACGACAATGATGATGGCATGCGGACTGCCTTTGACGAACTGCTCGGTGACCGAACGTACAATCTTTGCATTGATGGCCAGCAGGTCGTCCCGGCTCATGCCTGGTTTACGGGGCGAGCCGGCCGTGATGACGCAGATGTCCGAGCCTTCCGTATCTCTGTAGTCGTTCGTGCCAATGATGCGGGTGTCGTAGCCGTGAATTGGGGCAGCCTCCTGCATGTCGAGCGCTTTGCCCTGGGGCAGTCCCTCGACGATGTCGACGAGCACGATTTCGTTGACCATGTCTTTGCGGGCGATGCATTCAGCTACCGTGGCTCCGACGTTACCCGCACCGATCACTGTAACTTTCATAGTTCCTCGCTGGCTTTGGTGAAAACCGTTCGCATCTTTTTGCTAAAAATAGCACGAAGTGGCCGAAAAGAAAGGCACCGCTGTGTAAATTGCCGGCAAAGCTGTGGATTTATCAGGAAAAGCGCTATGCGTGCGATTCTGGTTCGTACTCCGGGAGGGCCAGAGCACCTGTACCTGGGTGAGTATCCGATGCCCTCACCTGGTCCGGGTGAGCTGTTGGTGCGTGTTCGAGCCACTTCGCTCAACCGGGCCGATCTGCTTCAGCGCGAAGGAAAGTATCCACCACCGCCGGGCGCCAGTCCGATTCTGGGACTGGACGTGGCCGGAACGGTGGCGGCGCTGGGACCCGGCGTGACCGGCTGGCAGGTGGGAGATCGGGTGTTTGGGCTTGTCGAAGGAGGGGGCTATGCGGAATATGCTGTGTTGCCGGCTGGGATGGCCATGCGCATTCCGGATAACCTGTCGTTTGAAGAGGCAGCCGCCATTCCAGAGGTGTTTCTGACAGCCTATCAGGCGTTGTGCTGGCTGGGACAGCTTCAACAAAACGAGCACGTGCTCATTCATGCTGGGGCCAGTGGTGTGGGAACAGCCGCCATCCAGCTGGCCCGATGTCTGGGGGCGCATGTACATGTTACGGCCTCAGCGTCCAAACACGAAGTTTGTCGGATGCTGGGAGCCGAAACGACGATCGATTATCGTCAGGAAGACTTTGCCGAACGCATCCAGGAGGTGACCGGCGGCACCGGTGTCCACCTGATCATCGATTTTGTAGGAGCCCCTTACCTGGCGCCCAATCTCCAGTGTCTGGCGATGGACGGTCGGATTGTGTTGCTGGCAACCCTGGGGGGGAGCCGGCTCGAAGCGTTTGATCTGCGTCTCCTTTTTGCCCGACGAGCTCAGCTGATCGCTTCGACGCTCCGTAACCGTGCCCGCGACTATAAGGTGCGGCTCACGCAGGAATTTGCCGAACGCTTCTTGAACGATTTTGCTGAAGGACGGCTGCGACCTGTGATTGATCGGATCTACAACTGGACAGAAGTGGCCGATGCGCATCGACGTATGGAAACCAACCAGAATGTAGGAAAGATCGTGTTGCGTATCTTGTAACCAGATGGTTGAAGCCATTCCCTGGACGCTTTAGGACGCGCTGGTTATTTTTGGAAAACTTCTGTTGCAACAAAAGGCTGCCTGCGATGCCGATCTATGTCGTTGCTCGGGTTGACGAGTTGGCGGACGGCCAGATGAAACAGGTAAAAGCGGGCGATACCGAGGTGCTACTGGTGCGGCTGGACGGCCAGTTTTATGCGCTGGGAGCCCGCTGTACGCACTATGGCGCACCACTGGCCACAGGCGTGCTGCATGGCGAGCAGATCATCTGTCCCTGGCATCATGCCTGCTTTCATGCGCGTACCGGCGAGCATCTGGAACCACCGGGGCTGGATCATCTGCCAACGTTTCCAGTGCGTGTAGAAGGCGAGCAGGTGCTCGTGGAATTGGCCGAAGCAGTAGCAGGGCGGCGGACGCCGCAGATGGAGCAGCGCGATCCGCAGGACGTACGCACCTGCGTGGTCATCGGCGCTGGCTGTGCCGGTGCCTATGCCGTTGAGGCGCTGCGGACCCAGGGCTTTAAGGGACGGGTGGTATGGCTGACCAATGGGGAGTTTCCGCCGATCGACCGACCGAATCTGAGTAAGGAATACCTGGCCGGTGAGGCACCCGAAGCATGGATGCCGCTGCGTGATCCGGACTTCTACAAAGCCGCCGATATTGAAGTAATACCGCAGGCGGTGGAGGTGCTGGATGCGGGGAAGCGAACGGTTACGCTGGCTAATGGCGAGCAGCTGCGCTACGAGGTGGCCGTGGTTGCACCCGGTGCGCGACCGCGCCGGTTAGCCGTACCAGGTGCCGATCTGCCAGGCATCTTTATGTTACGCACCATTGAGGATAGCCGGGCCATTCGGAAGGCTGCAGCGCAAGCCCGGCGGGCAGTGGTGGTGGGGGCCAGTTTTATCGGGATGGAGGTCGCACAGAGCCTGCGTCATCTCGGGCTGGAAGTAACTGTGGTAGCACCCGAAACGGTACCTTTTGAGCGTACGCTGGGCGGCGAGGTGGGCCGTGTATTACAGACGTTGCATGAAGCGCATGGCGTGACGTTTCGGCTGGGACATACCGTACAGGCATTTGAAGGAACCGATCGGGTGCAGCAGGTTGTGCTCGACAGCGGCGACCGGCTTCCAGCGGATCTGGTAGTTGTGGGCATAGGCGTGCAGCCCGCCACGGATTTTGTGCAGGGCGTGCAAAAAGCACCGGACGGCAGCATTCTGGTTGATGCTTATCTGCAGGCAGCCGACAGTCTATTCGTAGCAGGGGATGCCGCACGTTTTCCAGACTGGCGTACGGGCAGGCCTATCCGGATTGAGCACTGGCGACTGGCGGCACAGCATGGACGACTGGCCGGTGCCAACGCCGCCGGAGTACGTCAACCCTATCGGGGGGTACCGTTTTTCTGGACGCGCCAGTTCGGAGTGAGCCTCCAATACCTGGGCTATGTGGAAACCTGGGACGAAGTCGTGCTGGATGGCGATCCATCCTCCAGAAAGTTCCTGGCCTGTTATCTGCGAGGCGATCAGGTATGGGCCGTGGCCGGCATGGGACGGGGGGACGAGATGGCCCGGCTGCATGCGCTCCTGCTGGAAACACCCCTGCCGACCATCGACGCAGTGTGGCAGTGGCTATCGCGCACGTGATCGGTATGGGCGTTCATTAGACCGTTGGCGGCCGACACTGCTCGTTTGGCGCTAATTGTTGCAGAAGGATCCCGAGCACGGCGGTTTCATAGAGGGCAGCGTTCTTAGCCGACGGTAGTTGACGCTCACCCTAAAGACTGCCAACCACGAAACAGCATTGTGCAGTGATGGCTACCTATGCGCATCCAGAAGTGTTGGTCTCCACCGATTGGGTGGCTGCTCACCTGAACGATACGAAACGCATACGGATCGTTGAATCCGACGAAGATGTGCTACTTTACGAAACTGGCCACATCCCTAATGCGGTCAAAGTCGACTGGGTACAGGATCTACAGGATCCAGTGATCCGAGATTACATCTCCAGAGAACAGTTCGAAGAGCTCTGCGCTGCCCGAGGTATTGCGAATGACACGCTGGTTGTGTTTTACGGCGATAAGCACAACTGGTGGGCCTGCTATGCTTTCTGGGTGTTCAAGCTACTGGGACATGAACGGTGTGCCATTATGGACGGGGGACGCCAGAAATGGATTGCAGAGGGACGTCCACTGACGCGTGTGGTGCCCTCGTTTCCGCGTACCGTCTATCGGGCCAGAGAACCGGACCCGTCTATTCGGACGTTCTGGAGAGAAGTAATGGCACATATGCAGGCAGGTAAACCGCTGATCGACGTGCGTACGCCGGCGGAGTATCGGGGAGAGCTGGTTCATCTGCCCGATTATCCCCAGGAGGGCGCGTTACGGGCGGGGCATATCCCGGGGGCCCGGAATGTCCCCTGGAGCCTGGCCGTTCGAGAGGATGGCACCTTCAAATCACGGGAAGAGCTGGAGCGCATCTATCTACAGGAGCAGGGGTTAAAGCCCGATGATGAAGTGATCACCTACTGTCGTATTGGCGAACGCTCAAGCCATACCTGGTTTGTGCTGAAATATCTGCTTGGTTTCAAAAATGTCAAAAACTATGATGGTTCATGGGCTGAGTGGGGCAATCTGGTGGGCGTGCCCATTGAAAAGGGCGATCCTGAAACGGACCGATCCTGAAACTATATCCGGCGGCCATGCACGCAGAGGACCTGAGCTTTTTCTCTGGAGCAAAAATGGGAAATGCGCGTCTTCCTAAAGAAAGATGAGAGCCATGCGCAAGCTGGACACTTTGCTCGAACTGTTTCAGGAGGCCGAGCCTGAACAGCGGTTGGAGTTGTTATTGGACTTTGTCGATCGATTGCCGCCGCTGCCGCCGGAGTACGTGCCGCTTCGAGATGCAGGGTTGGGCATGGTCCATGAATGCCAGTCGCCAGTTTTCTTCCTACCAGAGGTGCAGGCGGGACAGGTGCGCATCTATGCCGACGTGCCACGAGAAGCGCCCACACCACGCGCGTTTGTTGCGTTGCTGGTGGAGGCCTTCGACGGAGAGCCACCCGAAGCCGTACTGGAAGCACCCGAAGATCTGCTGTATCGTCTGGGTATTGCACCGCTGCTGGGTATGCAGCGCCTGCGGGGGTTGACGGGCATTTACCGGAAGCTTCGACGTGAAATAGCGGCAAAGGTTGGCCTTTCAATTAATCCATCAAGCCATTCGGCGTAAGAAGTGCCAGGAGTTCGGCCAGCATCATGGCGGTAGCGCCCCATATGCGATAATGCTGTACGGCAAAAAAGGGCACCATAACAGTTCGGCCCCGAATGGTCCAGCGTTCCCGGCGACGGCTGGTGGGGTCCAGCAGGGTGGCCAGTGGAATACGCAGTACAGCCTCTACTTCTTCCGGACAGGGCTGTAGGGTGGGCAGGGAGGCGATGTATCCGACAAACGGGTGCACGCAGAAGTTGGAGACCGGGATATACAGGGGCGTTAGGGGGGCGATCAGCTCAATCTGATCTGGTGGCAGCCCCAGTTCTTCGTACGCCTCCCGCAGCGCTGTCTCCTGCAACGTTTCTTCGGGTTCACGGCGACCCCCTGGAAAGCCAATCTGGCCTCCATGTTCTCTCAGATGGGAGGGACGGACAACCAGAAGCAGGTGCGGACGCTCCTCCTCCGGGAATAGCAGGATCAGCACTCCGGCCTCACGACAGGGCTTGCCTGCAATGCCAAATTGTTCAGGGGACTGCCGGTACTCCGGGGCCATCTGAAGCTGAGCGGCGGCTCCGGGTAGCGGACCGGCCAGCCGTTGACGCAGCAGAGCAATGCATTCCTGAAAACTCAGCTTCAGCATACCTCCCTGCGTACGCCAGGAGGAGCGGAGGGATTCCTGAAGTTTCAATGCGGTGGTTGTAGTAGCAGGCGCAGCTACTGGAAACCGTACGAACCGGCCTTCTGGTGGACTGAAATGCCTTCTCTGGGCGAGCGTCTGTGGAAGGTGTCTGAAAGTGCAGAAAGCCCTGCTTTATGCCGCGCTTACCACGGCGATAGGCTACGTTTTGACGCTAAGAAAGAAGGGCTACCGACAGACCGGTAGCCCTTCTTTTACCTGTTGCGGCAGTTTAGCTGATTTCGATCCGGCGTGCCTTGCTGCCTTCGGCCTTGGGCACACGGATTGTCAGCACACCGTTTTCGTACTTGGCCTCAATGTGCTTATCGTCGACTGCCTTCGGCAGAGTGAAGCTCCGATAGAAGCGGCCGTAGCTCCGTTCTACCCGCAGGTAGTTGGGTTTTTCTTCCTTTGTTTCCGACTTTCGCTCCCCGCTGACCGTGAGCGTGCCGTCGTGATAGGTCACCGACAGCTCATCCTTGCTCATGCCGGGTACGTCAAGCTGAATCAAATAGGCATCATCCGTTTCGGCCAGGTCAGCCCGTGGTACCCAGCTTACCGGAGCCGTCTCCTCAGCCGCCTCTGCTTCACGTCCGAAGATTGTGTCAAACAGCCGATCCATTTCCCGTTGCAGCCGACGCAGTTCCGTCATTGGCGAAAAGCGAACCAGGCTCGTCATGGCTCTCTCCTCCAGTTTGTTGACGGTTTGTCTTGCTCCGCAAGCTCACCTTTCGTTTCATCAACAGCTATGCCGGCCCAGGAAGTGCGTCATCTTGACACATCCAGCTGTAAAGTATGCAGTAGCATACGGGGGAGCGGGCGAAAGGGAGCTGACAGGCAGGGATATTCAGACGCGTTAGCTGCCAATCAAAAATGGGAGAATCCAACAAACAGGTTGTGCCGGGCCTGTTCTATCTTTAACTTCCCATTTAGAGCTATTTGCATTCGGTTAACTGTAAAAGCTGAGAGCAAGATGAACGCGCTGCATCGTCTTTCCTGGAAGCATCCCCTGGGGGCGTTGCTGGTAACCGGGCTGGTGCTGGTGCTGGCCGGTCCTGGCGGTTGCTCCGGTGACCCCAATATCGAAGGGGCCAAGTTGGACCTGCGTAATAAGGATTATGCGCGGGCCCTGGAAAACGTCGAAAAAGCCCTCCAACGCGATCCGCAGAATGCGGAAGCCTACGAATTAAAGGGACGCATTCTCCTGGATCTCCTGAGTAATCAGCAGGACCTTGATCCCGAAGCCCGGCAGGATACCGTGCGGGCAATGGTAGCAGCCTTCCAGAAGGCCGTAGAGCTGGATCCCAAGCTGCAGGAAAGTGTCCTCAACCAGTTACGCTTTGCTTACATCCGAGAGTTTCAGAATGGTGTGAACGCGTTCAATCGGGGCCGTGAAGATTCGACTTACTATCTGCACGCGGCGATCTATTTTGGAAATGCCACGATCATCCAACCCGATTCGGCGGGGGCCTATGTGAATCAGGCATTCTCCTTGATGAATGCTCGTAGGCATGCCGAAGCGATTGCGCCGCTGGAAGCAGCCATTGCCCGAGGCGAAACTTCCAAGGATACCTATCTGATTCTGGCCGATCTGTATCGGCTCCAGCAGCAGCCTGAAAAAGCACTGGAAGTGCTGGAGCAGGCGCGTGAGCGCTACCCGGACGATCCAGACGTGCAGTCGCAGCTACTCAATGCCTACGTGCAGGCCGGCAAAGTAACAGAAGCGATGGACATCTACAAAGAAGCGGTGGAAAAGGAGCCGGATAACAAGCTCTACCGTTACAACTATGGTTCGCTGCTACTGGAAGCCGGACGGTATGATGAAGCCATCGAGCATCTGACCAAAGCGACCGAGTTAGATCCAGAATACGCCAACGCCTTCTACAACCTGGGAGCGGCTTATATTAACAAGGCTGTTGATGTAAACGATAGGGCCATCGCGTTGGACGATAGCCTGCGCGCACACCGCAGCGAGCTTTCCCAGGAGCAGATTCAGCAACTGGAAGAACAGGTCAGTCAGTTGATCGAAGAACGGCGGCAGCTTTTTGCCCAGGCCATTCCACCACTGGAGCGTGCTCGTGAGTTGCTGGAGGCCCGCGGTGAAAACATTCAACCGATCTGTCGGGCGCTTTTCCAGGCCTATGTGCAGACCGACCAGACCGAAAAAGCCCGGGAAGTTGAAGCCTGTGCCGCATTAAACAACAACTGACCTGAGGTCGCTGCAGTCTATAGAAAAAGCCCGAACCTTCAGGGTTCGGGCTTTTTGCTTTAGTCGCGCTGTATTTCAGTAGGCCAGGAGGGTACGAACAGCCCGCAGAATGTCTTCGTCTTGCGGGAGGACCGCGTTCTCCAGCGGTTCGGCGAACGGAATAGGGGTGAAGGCGCCGGCTACGCGCTGCACGGGCGCATCCAGATGCTCAAAGGCTTTGGCGGCAATCTGTGCTGCAATTTCAGCACCGAATCCGGCAAACTCATGGTCTTCGTAGACCACCAGCACACGGTTGGTTTTTTGCACCGAAGCCAGAATCGTATCGATGTCCAGGGGAATGATGGTACGGATGTCGATGATCTCGACCGAGATGCCTTCTTCTCGAGCCAACCGGCGGGCTACGCTGACCGACTTGTGTACCATCATGCCATAGGTGACAATGGTCAGATCGGTGCCTTCCTGCACGATGCGGGCCTTCCCGAAGGGCAACAGGTAGTCAGCATCGGGCTCTGGCGTACGTGCGGCTGCCGCTCGATAGAGCGCTTTATGTTCCAGAAAGAGAACAGGATCACGCATGCGAATCGCTGTCTTCAGCAAGCCTTTAGCATCGGCTGCATTCGAAGGCATGGCAATCTTGTAGCCCGGCATGTGGCCAAAAATGCCTTCGATATTTTGTGAATGGCACAGACCGCCGTGGATGTAGCCGCCGCAGGGGACGCGAATGACAAGAGGGCATTCCCAGGCATTGTTTGAGCGATAGCGGAAGGGGGCTACCTGGTTGCGTAGCTGTTGCATGGCCGGCCAGATGTAGTCGGCAAATTGAATCTCGACAACCGGCTTGAAGCCATAGGCGGCCAGCCCTACTGCCGTTCCGATGATAGAGGCTTCGGCCAGCGGCGAGTTGAAGCAGCGATCGCAGCCGAAGCGTTCCGAAAGGCCACGTGTAGCGGTAAACACACCGCCTTTGGGATCGGCCACATCTTCCCCATAGACAATGACGCGCTCGTCGCGCTCCATCTCTTCGTGCAGGGCGTGGTTGATAGCATCTACCATCACCACGGGCGGCCCGGAGGGCTGGCTTTTTTCATAGGCCAGATCGAGCGGCTCTTCGCAGTACACGTAACGTGTCGCCGTGCTGGGAGCCGGATCTGGTTGTTGTTCGGCCCAGCGCGCAGCTTCGTCGACCTGACGGCGCACTTCCTGCCGAATTGCTTCAATCTGATCGGCATGGAGCAGGCCGGCCTGCTGCAGGGTCTGCTCCATACGCAGAATAGGATCGAGCTGACGTTCTTTTTCCAGCTCCTCGGGCAGGCGGTACTTCGCGTGGTTGTCAGAGGAGGAGTGCGGAAGCAGGCGAACGACATCGGCTACCAGTAGGACCGGCCCTTTACCAGCCCGGATATGCTCAAGGGCGGCCTGAGCGGCGGCATACGCTTTGAAGAAGTCCGTACCGTCCACATGGATGCGGACCAGCCCCTCGTAGCCAGCTCCGAGCTTGTAGGGGTTACCACCGGCGGTCTGTTGTTCAATCGGGACGGAGATGGCGTAGTGGTTGTTCTGAATGAAATACAATACCGGTGCTTTGATACGGGCTGCCCAGTTGAGGGATTCGTGGAAGGCGCCCTGAGACGTAGCGCCTTCGCCGGCCGAGCAATAGACGTAAGCAGTTTCGCCCCGGCGCTGAATCCCCATCGCGGTGCCAAGGGCCGGCAGGAACTGGGCGCCTACCGAGGAGGAAGGGGTTACAATGTGTTTGGCCCGGTCACTATAGTGCGACGGCATCTGGCGTCCTCCCGAGTTGGGGTCGTCAGCCTTGGCCAGATGGGCCAGCAGTACCTCTTCGGGGCGCCCCCCCAGCATGAGATACATGCACAGGTCGCGATAGTACATCCAGAACCAGTCGAAGCCCGGCTTCGATAGAAGGCCGATCGCTGCCTGTGCGGCTTCGTGGCCGGCGCCGCCAATATGGAAAAAGCCTTTCCCCTGCTTGAGCAGAGTCAGCATTTTTTCATCCAGTCGCCGTGCCAGGAGCATCGTGCGATAGATGCGCAACAGCGTATCTGGGTCGAAGTCAGCCGGGCTTACCGGACGAATATTGAGGGCGCCGTCGTAGGCCAGTACGGGCAGTGCCGTTACTTGCTGGCCGTTGCTTTCTGCTACTGGAAGCGCTTCTTTTACCGTAGCGGTTGCTTTCTTTTTCCGTGGCATAGGTCTCGAGGGTTAGTGCACCACCATACGACTGCCTGGAGCAGCCAACCAGAAAGACAAACGTGTAGCACGGAGGGCACGTTCCAAAGATGAACCGATCTATCCCACCACGCTTTCTAATTTACAAACCGAACGGTGCTGTCGCCAGCGATCAGGCCTGGACGGCTTCGTTCGCTTCGGCATACGGCAGTTCGAACCAGAACCGACTGCCACGGCCGACGGTACTCTCGACGTGGATGGCCTCCCCGTGGGCCTGCAAGATTTGCTTGACGATGCTCAGGCCCAGGCCCGTTCCTCCACTTCGGCGAGATCGATCCGGATTGACCCGGTAAAATCGTTCAAAGATGCGCTCCAGGTGCTCCTCAGGGATTCCACGGCCTGTGTCGACTACTTCTACATGTACTTTGTCCCGACGGCGACGAATGCGGCATCGAACGTACCCCTCGTCAGTATACGAAATGGCATTGTCAATCAGATTGGTCAATACCTGGCGGATACGCTCACGATCAGCCCGTACGTAGATCGGATCATTTTCTGCCTGAAGGACCAGGCCCTTCTCTTCAGCCTTGGGGTACAGCATATCAACCACTTCTTCGACCAGCTCTTGGAGATTGAAAACAGAGGGGTGGATCAGATCGGCACGATATTCCAGACGGGCAATCTCGATCAGGTCGTTAAACAGATTGTTGAGGCGTTGCAGGTTCTGTAACCCTTTTTCGACGTAGCGTTTGCGGGTTTCCAGATCCAGGGTAGGCGAGGCCAGGGCCTCCAGGTAGCCCCCGATGGAAAAGATCGGGTTGCGTACTTCATGCGAAACGTTCCCAATAAATTCCGTCTGCAGGCGTGTCAGGCGTTGCAGTTCCGCGATTTTTTCGCGGAAGCTGTCGGACATCTTGTTGAGGTGGTGGGCCAGATCCTGAAATTCAGCGGCCCGTGTGTGCACTTCGATTTTTTCGTCGAAATGACCTTCAATGATGTTGCGGGCGCTGTTACGAATGGCACGCAGGGGGGCAGTAACTTTTTCCGTGGCGATCCAGCTCCCCAGGAGGGCCAGGATCAGGGCTGCCAGCATACCCACCACCAGCGTAAACTCCATCTGACGGGCCAGACGGTACCAGAGGGGGATCGGCTGGCCTACGCGCACAATCCAGCCCGAGTCGGGATCGAACATCACAACGTAGAATACCTGCCCTTCGGTCGTGAAGCGTTCAAAGAAGCGAACTGGCGTGGTGTCGGTGACCAGTGTATCCAGGCGGAGCGACGTGGCGACCGATGCCGGGATTTCCGCCTCGCTGTCCCAGACTACCGAGTCGCCCCGTGCCAGGGTCAGGTGCATTCCGGTGACGCGACTGAGCAGGGCCAGCGTAGCAGGTAGCTCGGGAAGAGGTGTCTCGGGGATTACCTGATAGAGCAGCCGCTCTGCCTGCGTGCGCAGCGTCTGTTCCATGGTGTTATGGAGCCGGCCGTGGAGCACCAGGCCGGTGTATAGCCCGACGCCTACCACGGCCAGCCCCACGAACAACGCGAACGTCAGGAACATCCACGTGCGGACCGAGGCCCGCGGTGGAAAAATCCAGCGCCAGACCCCGTAAGCGAGACGACCTAACCCACGTGGTCGACGATGCTTACTCCTGGGCCGGTTCATCCTCTTCAACAAAACGATAGCCTACGCCACGTACCGTCTGGATGTGCTTGGCAAAGTCTCCCAGCTTTTCGCGCAAATTTTTGATGTGGGCGTCGACCGTGCGCTCGGTAACCATCATCGCATCCTTCCAGATGCGTTCGAGCAGCTCTTGCCGCGTGAACGCCTTCCGAGGGTGCCGGACCAGGTAGCGCAGCAGCTCGAATTCGGTCAGGGTCAGGCCCAGGTCGCGGCCGCGCAGCGAAGCCCGGTATTCATCCTCGTAAATGGTCAGGTCTTTAACCTTGAGCGTGCGGCTTTCTTCGACGCCCGCGCGACGTAATACGGCCTTGATACGAGCCAGTAACACCTGGGGCGAGACTGGCTTGGTCAGGTAGTCGTCGCCCCCCATCATGAGGCCCTTTACCTGGTCTTCTTCCTCGCTTTTTGCCGTGAGGAAGATGATCGGAATGTGCTCTGTTTCTACGCGGGAGCGCAGCCGTTTGCAGACCTCATAGCCATCCAGACCCGGGAGCATGATGTCAAGTACGATCAGATCAATCTCCGGGGTGGCTTTCTGCAACGCCTCCTCGCCGTCGTAGGCCTTGTGTACCTGATAACCCTCCTGACTCAGGAAGTGGCCGATGACTTCGACCACATCTTCTTCATCATCCACAACCAGGATGTTGATCTCCGAAGGTTCGGCTGTTCTTGGCATGGTCTTCTCGTAACCTGTTGGTGGACAAGTGATAAAAAACCGGTCGCTTCAACGCCAGAGGATAAATATAAGTTTTCTTCAGCGATGCTCCACAGTGGGTTGGGTAGGATGGGGTTGTTGCTGATAGTGGCGAGGCACGCGTCGTGCAGCGCTGCAGCTCAGCTCGTAGGGAACGCTTTCGGCCCAGGTAGCCATTTCCTCAATGAGGGGACCACCTTCCCCAAAGAAGATGACCGGTTCGCCTTCCTGTACGTCGGGAGCAGACGCTGGATCACCCAGGTCTACCATCGTCAGGTCCATACAGATGGCGCCCACGATGGGGAAACGCTGGCCACGTAGTCCCACCTGCCCCCGGTTGGAGAGGCGGCGCGGAATGCCGTCGCCGTAGCCGGCGCCGACTACGGCAATACGACGCCAGTTAGGGGCAACCCAGGTCCGACCGTAGGAGATGGACGTGCCAGGCGAGACGGTGCGCACCTGAACGACCCGCGCCACAAAGCGCATGGCCGGCCGAAGCCCAACCTGGTGCGACAGTCCTGGACGAGGCAGATAGCCGTAGAGTGCGGCTCCAATACGGGCCAGCTGCCGGGAATCAGTCCAGTAGGAAGCCGGCAGAGCAAACAGGGCACTGCTGTTGGCCACATGCTGCACTTCGAAGGTAGCCCCAAATTGCTGCCAGAGTTGCTCAAAGCGCTCCAGCTGTTCCAGCATGAAGGGATCGTCGGGATGTTCGGCGGTAGCCAGGTGGGTGTACAGTCCGACGAGTGTGATGCCCGGAGTCCGTTCCAGCTTGCGGATGACGGCGGCTACTTCGTCTGGCCATAGGCCCAGCCGCCCCATGCCGGTATCCACCTTGACGTGCACGCGCAGGGGGCCATAACGCCGCGCTGTTACGCAGACAGCTTCGGCCAGCATAGACGAGGAGACGGTTACCTCAATCCGATGATGGGCACAGGAAGGCAATTCTTCGGGCAGGGGAGCTCCCAGCAACAGCAATGTGTCCTCAATGCCATGTCTGCGCAGCATCAGGGCTTCACGTAGCCGAGCGACCGCAAAATGGCGTACGCCTTCGTCTCGTAGCGTACGCACAACCGGCACCAGGCCGTGCCCGTAGGCATCGGCTTTGACGACAGCGACCAGTGTGGCTGGTCCCAGATATTGCTGGACCCGTTGCAGGTTATGCCGGAGATGCCCTAAGTGTATTTCAACAAAGGCAGAATGCAGCACGGCTGGGTGGGATTAAGCATTTGCGCCGCTGACGCTACGGCCTGCCAAAAAGATCCGTCAAAAAATCAGCTGCCACTGAAAGACGAGCAGGTGCTGGGGAATGTCGCGCTCGGTGGTGTAGGCGACCGTCAGGCGTTGTTGCTCATAGCTGGCTCCTTGCAGCGCACTCGGGCTGAAGCTAAAGCCGATCGTCCAGATGGATCGGTCGGTTGCCGTACGCCCCTCATCCAGCCATTCGTATCGGGCAAAGGCTTCGGCGGCAGGATGCAGCCGCAAAGCCCCCAGGGCAGCGATACCGCTCAGGCGATCATCTGCTGTTGCAGGATTGATTCCTGCTTGCCGGAAATAGTGGACCACCAGACCGTCGATTTTTAGCCGAAACGGATAACTCCCCGGATAGGCACCCCGGTACAGGTGGAGTCCATACGACACATAGCGTCGCCCCTCCGTGTTGGGATTGCCCGCACCATTGTAGCTGACAAAGCCGCCTACCTCCAGCCCATCTACAGCTGGTGGCGTCAGTTCGCCGCCCAGGCTGATGGCCAGTCCGGTGCGTTGTCGACCGCCGGTAACGTCGGTGCTGCTCGGGCTTTCGCGATAGTTGCCACGCAGCCGATCCCAGTTGCCATCTCCGTTGTGCAGAAAGAGCAGGAAGCGTCCTCGCTTATGGCGATAGGCTACCTCCAGCCCAAAGTCACGGCCGTCTCTTCCAATGGTACGGGCCCCCCAGCGTTCGGCCATGACCGGGCGCTCGACAGCATCTACGTATCGGTGTGAAGTCAGTGCCAGCGATCGGGGCTGGATGGAAGCCAGGCGGCCGATCCGGAAAGACCAGCTTGGATGCGGGGTGTAACGCGCATAGGCATCCGGAAGACGGGCCGACGTTCCGGTTCCGTCCAGCTGAAAGTAAAGCAGCCAGTGCTCGGAAAGCCGAACAGCTACGCGTAGCCGCGCACGCCGAACGCCAAAGCCCAGCCGCATTCGGTTTTCGTACCGACCATAGCTGAAGCGCGTTTGCAGCGTACCGCCCAGGGTAACCGTTGGCGAGGCAGTCAACTGGGCCTGTGCCGGGCAGGCCACAAGACCAAGGAGAAGCAGCAGTCGAAAACGCACGGCTGTGTTATCTTTGGATGCAGAATGCGTGAGACGGGCAAAATGTACGTGTCCGCTCCCTTCTTTTCCAGCCAGGTTCTATCTTGCAACCAAATAACGAACCTTCAGCAGGAAGACAATGATGCGCGCCCGAAAAACCAAATGGATACTGATCGGATGGTTTCTACTGGTGGGGCTGATGCCGGCAGCGGTGGCCCAGCAGACCGTACAGACACGCCCACGGCTCACCCTGGAGGATATTCACGCTTCGCGCATGTTCGTTCCGGAGTTTTTCCGGGGGGGACGCTGGGCCGAAGAAGGGCCGGTCATTCTGTACATCGAGTCAGATCCGCAGACCGGGGCCACGCACCTGATCCGCTACAACCTGGAGACGGGCCGGCGCGAGCGGCTCATCGACGGCAACCGACTCTATGCACAGGACGTCGGGCGGCTTATTCGCATCGAAGGCTATCAGTACAGCCGGGATGGGCGTCGCGTGCTGCTCTACACCGACTCGGAGCGCGTCTGGCGCTACAATACGAAAGGTTTCTATTACGTCTATGATCTGGAAGCCGACTCGCTGCGGCCGGTCAGCGATCGACGCAAAGGCTTTCAGATGTTTGCTAAGTTCAGCCCGGATGGCCGCCAGGTGGCTTTTGTGCGCGATCGCAACCTGTACCTGGTCGATCTTGACAGCGGCCAGGAGATTCCACTGACGACCGACGGCGCACCGGATAGCATTATCAACGGTACATTCGACTGGGTCTATGAGGAAGAATTTGGACTGCGCGATGGCTGGGCCTGGAGCCCCGACGGCCGCTACATCGCCTTTTTCAAGCTGGACGAATCACCGGTGGCTGCTTTTACGATGGTGGATCTGCGGGCGCATTATCCCAGGCCTATCACCTTCCGCTATCCCAAGGCCGGTGAGCCCAACAGTGAGATTCAGATTGGCGTGATCGACCTGCAGACGGGCCAGATTCGCTTCTTCGATACGAATACCTGGTATGAAGGCGGCGACCGCTACGAATATCTGGCACGTATGGGATGGACGCCGCCGATCGACGGCCGCCATTATGTCTGGATGTTCCGGATGAACCGAGATCAGAACCATCTGGAGTTACTCTACGGCGATCCGGCTACCATGACGCTGCGCACTGTGCTGGAGGAACAGGCCTCGGCCTGGCTTGAAGTGGAAACGGGCTTCACGGATCTGGAAGCCGGTCAGCTCACCTACCTGCAGGACGATCAACACTTTGTATGGATCAGCGAGCGCGATGGCTATCGCCACCTGTACCTGTATCGCAATGATGGCACATTGGTGCGCCAGCTTACCCAGGGTCCATGGGATGTGACCGATTTCCACGGCGTAGATGAGCGAGGCGGTTGGGTGTACTTCACGGCCACAATCGATGGTCCCCGGGAGCGTCACCTTTACCGCGTACCACTTCGGACGGGAGCTTCCAACGGGCAAATGCCCAGGCCACAGCGAATTACCCGAGAACCCGGTACCCATGAGGTGAGTCTTTCCAGTGATTTTCGGTATTACATCGATACGCATACACGTTTTCTGCAGCCACCCGTTGTAACGCTGCACCGCATCACGGGTGAGCAGGTAGCCGTGCTTGAAGGCAACGAGACCTTGCGGAAACGGCTGGCTGCCTATGGGTTGCGCCCGCCAGAATTCTTTACCGTGCCCGGGGCCGATGGTACGCCACTGCAGGCCTACCTGATCAAGCCATCCGACTTCGACTCCACGAAGCAGTATCCGCTGTTGCTGTACGTCTATGGCGGTCCCGGATCGCAAACGGTGGTAGACGACTGGGGGGGCTCCCGGATGCTCTGGCATTACTATCTGGCCGAAGAGCTGGATATCCTGGTGGCCAGCGTGGACAATCGAGGAACGGGTGCCCGGGGCTATGCCTTTAAAACAGCCACTTATCGTCGGTTGGGACAGCTCGAAGCCCAGGACCAGATCGCTGCCGCCAAAGCGCTGGCGCAGCGCCCCTACGTCGATCCCGATCGCATCGGTATCTGGGGCTGGAGTTATGGCGGCTATATGACGCTCATGGCCATGCTTTATGGCGACGGACCACAGGTCTTCCGGGTGGGCGTTTCGGTAGCTCCGGTTACCGACTGGCGGCTTTACGATACGATCTACACCGAACGCTATATGTCGACCCCCCAGAAAAATCCGGAAGGGTATCGGCTGGGGTCACCGATCACTTACGCTGATCGGCTTGCAGAGCGACAGCGGTTGCTGATCATCCACGGCGATCTGGACGACAACGTACACTTTCAAAATGCAGCCCAGATGATTGATGCGCTCCAGCGAGCAGGCAAGCAGTTTGCCTTTATGATGTATCCGGGGCGCAACCATGGCATCTACGGCGGGAATACCCGCCTGCATCTGTTTACGCTGATCACGAATTTTCTGCAGGAAAACCTGGTAAGCGCGCACTGAACGCTCGGGCCCGTGCTATCTTTGGCACGGGCCTTTTCGTCAAAGAAAGAAGCGAACAACTATATGGAGACGGATGCACGCCGGATGCCCGATCTGCTCCTTCGGGGGGGGATCCTGATCGATCCGGAAACGGGCCGGCAGCGACGGGCTGATCTGTTGATTCGTGGTGGCCGGATTGTCGGCATTGCCGCGTCGATTACGGCTGACGATGTGCCGGTTTACGACGCCACAGGCAAGTTGATTTCGCCCGGGTGGATGGATATGCATGTGCATCTGCGGGAGCCCGGACAGGAACATAAGGAGACCATCGAGACCGGCTGCCGGGCGGCCGCCTTTGGAGGGTTTACGGCGGTGGCCTGCATGCCCAACACCGATCCCCCCATCCACACACGAGACGTTGTAGAATTTGTAATCGAGCGCGGACGGCACACGCCGGTCGATGTGTATCCGATCGCCTGCGTGTCAAAAAACCGGGAAGGGAAGGAGCTGACCGAGATGGCCGATCTGGTTGAAGGCGGAGCCGTAGCATTCAGTGACGATGGGGCGCCGGTGCAGCACGGCGGCCTGATGAGACGAGCGCTTGAGTATGCGTCGATGCTGGATCGGGCCATCATTAACCACATGGAAGATCTCACGCTCAACCCGCAGGGACACATGCACGAAGGGGTCGTATCGACGCGGTTGGGCGTGCCGGGTATTCCAGCGGTAGCCGAAGAGGTCATGATCGCGCGTGATCTGATCCTGGCCGAGTATACCGGTGGCCATGTGCATGTGGCCCATATCTCAACGGCCCGGTCGGTAGAGCTGGTGCGGCAGGCCAAGGCGCGAGGGGTGCGTGTAACAGCCGAGGTCTGCCCCCATCATTTCACGCTGACCGATGAAGCAGTCGAGCGCACGGGCTTTTCGACCAATACAAAGATGCATCCGCCGCTGCGCACGGCCGCCGATGTGGCAGCGATCAAAGAAGGACTGCGGGACGGCACCATCGACGCGATCTGCACCGACCATGCGCCTCATGCCAGCTTTGAGAAGGAGGTAGAGTTCATCGAAGCGCCTTTTGGCATTATCGGCCTGGAGACGGCCTGGGGGTTGATCGGCCGGGAGCTGATCGGGCCGGGTGTGCTGAGTGTGGCCGAAGCGGTGTTCAAGCTGACCGTGGCTCCACGCCGCATTCTGCGACTGCCCGTGCCGCGCCTGGCCGAAGGTGAGCCGGCCAACCTGACCATTTTCGATACGACCACGCGCTGGGTCTTTGAAGCCCGATATATTCGTTCGAAGAGCCAGAATACACCGTTTATTGGGGAAGAGCTGGTCGGGCGCGCCTGGGCCATCTACAATCGTGGTTGGTTTGTAACGCAGGAACCCTGAACGCTGACGCTATGTCGCCTGCTGAAGCACGCTTACGGGTTGGTGTGGTCTTTGGCGGTGTTTCGCCAGAGCATGAGGTGTCGGTCATCACCGGGTTGCAGGCAGCGGCGGCGCTCGATCGCGCCCGCTACGAGGTGGTTCCGCTCTACATTGCCAAGGATGGAAGCTGGTATACCGGATCGATACTGCTGGAGCTGGAGGCCTATCAGGATCTGGATGCGCTTCGGCAGGCAGCCATCCCGGTACGGTTTGCTCCGGCTGTGCATGGTCGGTTGTTGCTCGTTGAGGCCAGGCCACGTCGTTGGCCCTGGCAGCGTGCCCGGCGCTACCTGGTGGACGTAGTGCTGCTGGCATTGCATGGGGGTGAGGGAGAAAACGGGGGGGTGCAGGGGCTATGCGAGACGCTCAACGTGCCTTATACAGGAAGTGGTGTGCTTGGCTCATCTCTGGGAATGGACAAGGTGCTGTCCAAACTGCTGTGTCGGGAGCAGGGAATCCCTGTGGTGGACTTCCGATGGTTCCGGGAAGCTGACTGGGCCGACCACGAAGAGGCCTGGCTCGATCGGCTGGAAGCCGAGCTGGGCTATCCGATGGTTGTCAAGCCAGCTCGCCTGGGGTCATCGATCGGCATTCAGCGCGTCGAAGATCGGGCGGCGCTCGACGCCGCCATTGAGGAGGCCTTTCGCTACGACGAAAAGGTGGTGGTCGAACGGGCAGTCCGTCAGTTGCGCGAGGTGAACTGTGCCGTGCTGGGCGATCCGTCGGAGGCGCGGCCCAGCGTGCTTGAAGAGCCCGTACGGAGCGGTCAGACATCGCTCCTGACGTTCCAGGATAAATACATGCGGGGTGGGGGAAAATCCGGTTGGCAGGGGCGCAAGCAGCAGATGTCTCAGGGTATGGCTTCGCTGGATCGAATCATTCCGGCTCCGTTGGATGAAACAAAGACACGCGTTATCCAGGAGATGGCTGTGCGCGTCTTTCAGCTTTTCGAATGTGCCGGGGTGGCCCGTATCGACTTTTTGCTGGATGACGAGACCGGACAGGTTTATTTCAATGAAATCAATACGATTCCGGGTTCGTTCTCCTTTTACCTGTGGGAGCCCGCCGGCGTCCCGTTCAATGCGTTGATGGATGAGCTGATCCGGCTGGCGCAGAAGCGGCATCGCGAAAAGAACGGTCGTGTGCGTTCATACGACGTGAACTTGCTTTCCATGCGTAGCTTGCAGGGACTCAAAGGGACGAAGTCGCCGTAGCCAGCGTCCGCGCAATACGAGCTGCTACAATGGCATTCTGTTCCAGCAAGGCAATGTTGGCCTGCAGTGCCCGCGAGCCCAGCCGTTTACGCAGGCAGGCCAGCAAAAAGGGAGTGAGTGCTTCGGCGCGTAGCTGTCGGGTTTCGGCTTCGCGCAGCGCCTGCTCCAGCACGGGAAGGACGATTTCGAAAGCCAGGGCAACACGATTGGGCGGGGGAACGGTCACCAGGAGAGTACCAGGTAAGCCCAGCCGCAGCCGAGCCCGATAGAGTTCCACAACTTCTGCCGGGGTGTTGCACCGGACATCGACGGGCAGGCCGCTGCTCGGGCAATAAAAAGCCGGCATCGTGTCGGTCCGATAGCCCACCACCGTGATGCCGCGCGTTTCGAGTTGCTCCCGAGTCGCTTCCAGGTCCAGAATGATTTTGGGACCCGAACAGACCACAATGGCCGGGATGCGGGCCAGCGCTTCCAGATCGGCACTGACGTCGGCAGAAGACAGCCCGTCGGGACGGCGGTGGACGCCGCCGATGCCACCGGTCACCATGACGGAAATGCCAGCGCGCCAGGCCAGATGGAGCGTGGCCGCCACGGTGGTGGCGCCGTCCAGCTTCCGAGCAAGCACTACAGGTAGATCTCGAAGGCTGACCTTGCGGATGTCGGGAGCGGTGGCCAGATGGCGCAGTTCGGCTGGTTGAAGCCCCAGCCGTACCTGTCCGCGCAGGATGGCGATCGTGCAGGGACGGGCGCCTTCGGCACGAATGGCAGCCTCACACCGTCGCGCGACGTCCAGATTATGGGGCGCCGGTAGGCCGTGCGCAATTACCGTCGATTCCAGCGCAACCGGAGCATCCATCGGACAACCGGAAAGAAAATATGCGACGCCCTGCTTACACAAGTTACATGCGCACCGGCTTTCTGTTCAAATGGAGCCTGCTCCTGGGCTGGTTGATGGGGTGTCAGCGTAGCGTTCCGGTTACGTCTCCAGTGGAGGGATTCCGGGTCATACCCGGACGTTTTGTGGTAGTGCTGCAGGGAGCGGTTGCGGACACATTGGAAGGCGCAGCATATTTTCGGCGCGATACTTCCGGGGGCATCGTGATTGACCTGGTGGGGCGACCGGACGCCGAGCGCGGCCTTTCACTGGAGCTCTCCGATACGGCGGCCGACACACTGGCGGCGGTGCGCCGCCGGGTGCCGGGACCAGAGCCGGGCGCCTTTGTGGTAGGCTATCTGGCCTGGCCGCCATACACCTTCATTACCGAGGCCGGCAGCCTGGTGCTGGCCGAGCGGACACGCCCCGACCTTGTAGCAGGAACCTTTCACCTGATAATGGGAACGCTGGCTCCGCACACAGGGGAACCACTGGATGTGGAGGCCATCGGGGCTTTCGCTGCTACATTCGCTTCGGAAGAAACGCTTGCCCCTTGACTTCGCTGCAGCTTCTTTTAATCTTAACAGTAAGGCGATCGCTTGAATGGTCGCCAGCTTTCTTCTGATCACTTCCAACCAGAGAGGCCTATGTTTCGCAGCAGCCATGGCCGAAAGGATCGGATGCTGAAACAGCGTCGGCGGGATGCCTACTGGGAGCATCAAAAATGGCCGGAGCCCACGCGCTGCCCGGACTGCGGCGCTGTGTTCGTGTCTGGTAGATGGACGTGGGAAGAAGTGGGCGAGGCCGTACATGAGACGCGGTGTCCGGCCTGCCGACGTGCAGCCGATCGCTATCCGGCCGGCTACGTGGAGCTGACAGGGGCGTTTTTAAGCGCGCATCAGGAGGAAATCCTGAACCTGATCCACAACCTGGAAGCGCAGGAAAAGCAGATCCGTCCGCTGGAGCGCATTCTGCAACTTGATGTGCAGAACGGACGCTGCTATGTAACGACCACCGGCGTACATCTGGCCCGGCGCATCGGTGAAGCCCTGGCTCGGGCCTACCAGGGCAAACTGAACTTTGCCTATGCCGATGGTGACCGCGTCATTCGGGTCCACTGGCGACGTGACTGACGCTCACGGGTCAGGCAGCAGACGGCCATAGATTTCGGTGAGGGAGCGAAGACGCTCGGCCACGTCCGGGCGGAGCTGGTCCGCACGCAAGCGCCAGGACCAGTTATGGGGACCGGTGGTGCCTGGAGTGTTCATGCGCGCTTCGCTACCCAGCCCCAGTACGTCCTGCATCGGAAACACGACCAGCTCAGCTACCGAGGCCATCAGCGCCCGAATACAGGTCCAGTGGATTTCGCGCTCACGCTTGCGGTCCAGGTCCAGATAGGCACGGGCATATGCTCTGGCACGGGCCACCACCTCTGGAGGTAGCGTGGTTTTGTTCTCTCCACGCCACCAGCCCACGATCGTGTCGTTGTCGTGCGTGCCAGTGTAGGCTACGAGGTTGCGGACATAGTTGTGTGGTAGAAAGGTAGAGGTGGCGTCATCGTCGAAGGCAAACTGAAGCACGGCCATGCCGGGAAAGCCAAAGCGTTCCATGAGCTCGGTGACGTCGGGCGTAATGACCCCGAGGTTTTCGGCGACGAGCGGAAGCGGTCCGAGTTTGTGCTGAATCGTCTCAAAAAACTCAGCACCAGGACCGGGTACCCAGCGCCCGTTGACAGCGGTGGGTTCCGCGGCGGGAATCTCCCAGTAGGCCGCAAAGCCCCGGAAGTGGTCCAGACGGATCAGATCCACCTTTTCCAGCAGGACCGCAAAGCGCTGCGTCCACCAGTGGTGGCCCGTTTCACGGGAGACCTCCCACCGATAAAGCGGGTTGCCCCAGCGCTGGCCCGTTTCGCTGAAGTAATCGGGAGGCACACCGGCTACCACGGTGGGATGGCCGTGTTCGTCCAGATGAAACAGGTGGGGATTAGCCCACACGTCAGCGCTGTCGTGTGCCACATAGATCGGAATATCGCCCATCAGCCGGATGCCGTGTGCATGGCAATAGGCCCGCAGATCCATCCACTGCCTGTGGAAAAGGTACTGCCAGAACTGGTGCTTTCGGAAGGAGCGGGCCAGCTTCTGACGAGCGTGATGCAGAGCGCCGGGATCACGGCGGGCCAGCTCGGGGGGCCATTCGGTCCAGACAGCTCCCCCGTGTGCCTCTTTGAGCGCCATGAAGAGCGCATAATCGTCAAGCCAGAAGGCCTGCTTTTCGCAGAAAAGCCAGAAATCGGTCTCATCTACCCGATCCGGATGTGCCTCAAACGTGGCGTAAGCCTTCTCCAGCAGATGCTGCTTATAGACAATAACCCAGTCGTAGTCCACACGGTCTTCGGGAAAGTCAGGAGGTGAGGCAATGTCGTCGGTCTGCAGCAGACCTGCTTCAACCAGACGTTCCGGACTGATCAGCAGCGGATTGCCAGCAAATGTGGAAGGACTGGCATAGGGAGAAAAACCCAGGCCCACCGGTACCAACGGAAGCATCTGCCAGAGACGCTGTCCGGCGGCAACCAGAAAGTCAACAAACCGATAGGCAGACGGCCCCAGATCGCCGATGCCAAAAGGTCCCGGAAGCGAAGTCGGATGAAGCAGAATACCACTGGAACGGGGAAGACCGTGCATACACCACCATACTTGCTGGTTCGTAGAATAACAGCGGCGCCAAAGATACGGGATTCGCTCATCGGAAGGGAGATACCGGTGGGAAAAGCCTGTAAAGAAAAAGAAAGCAGCAACTTGGTTACATAGGAATCACCTGTTACACCATCCCAGCGGGCAATACCTTCTAACGTGCTCATCCAGAGAAAGCCCGTGCTATCTGCCGCCAGTCCGTAGACAGAGAGCTGGGGTAGCAAACCTTCCAGCGGCACAGCATGGAGCCGTAGCGTATCGCCTGTAGCAAGTACCCAGCCGACAAATAAAAGCAGCCAAGATACCATAGCAGTTGTCTGAATGTAGGGTTTTATCCTACAAAGGAATCAGGGACTTGCTGCAGTAGAAAATATAACCTTCCTGTCGCGATCCTCTGAGAGATAGGGCGTATATATCTGGTAAGAAGAATGAGCAAACCGCGGAGGGCGCCATGCTGGAAATTCGACGTGTTCTGTTTGCTGACGATTTTTCGGAGTATGCAGAGAAAGCGCTTCCCATAGCCCTGGCATTAGCGCAGGAGCATGAAGCCGAGCTGCACCTCCTGCATGTAGTGGTGCCCTACGAAGATGCGCGAGGACTTTCGGCGTTAAGCGGGGAGCAGGAGGCGCAGCTTAAGCAACGATTGCAGGAACGACTGGCTGCTGCGCGAAAAGCCCAACCCGAGACGTCGGCCGGTGCACTGAAGACGGTGAAAGCGATTGAGCGGGATCTGGCACCGGCACCCGGCATCCTGGGCTATGCCGAGGAGCATGACATCGACGTGATCGTGATGGGCACGCACGGACGGCGGGGATTCCGGCACTTCCTGATGGGAAGTGTGGCCGAAGAGGTAGTACGGTTGGCCCATTGCCCGGTGATCACGACACGGCAGCAGGTAGATCCCTGGCACGTGCACCCGCCGCGCCGGATTCTGGTGCCGGTGGACTTCTCTGAGCATAGCCGGACTGCGCTGCGCTATGGGCGTGAGTTGGCCACCGCCTTCGGTGGGCAGCTCACCGTCCTGTATGTCATCGAAGAGATCCTGCACCCGGCCTTCTACAACACAGGTGTCTTTTCGATCTACGATGTGATGCCCGATATCGAAGAGCGCTCGAAAAAGGCACTGGAGGAATTTGTAGTACGCACTGATGGACCGGACGTGCCGGTGAATTATCGCGTGGTACATGGCAGGGCAGCGCGGGAGATCTTGCACGAGGCAGAGCGCGAACCGGCTGACCTGATCGTAATGTCTACGCACGGACTGACCGGGCTCCAACACCTGCTACTGGGGAGCGTGACCGAGCGCGTGATCCGGCAGGCGCCCTGCCCGGTATTCGTGGTGAAGGCTTTTGGGAAGTCGCTGCTCCGACCGACCGGAGCCCAGGCTTCCGCCAAAGTAAAGTCCTCGACCTGACATGCAGGCTTCTGAAGAAGCCGGGAGGTGTGCCATGACGGCTCGAACCCAAAGCGGATGGCGGGCACCACGGCCGAAACCTGCCGCTGAAAAGAGACCTGCAGGCGAAAAGCGCGTGCCTCGTCGGCGCCGACGTGCGCCTTACAAAGCACCTGAGGCCGACCTGCGTCAGTACTACCGGTTGTTTATCATGCTGGGGCTGGCGATGGCGCTGGCATTGCTGATGGTACTGTTCCGTATTCCGTGGCGCCCAGCGACTGAGGTTGCCCTGGCAGTTACCGAGCAGGAAGTGGTGCAGCTGGAAGAAATCGTACAGACGCGCCAGGAGCTGCCGCCGCCCCCGCCACCGCGTCCCATTGTTCCAATCGCTGTGCCTGATGAAGCGATCCTGGAGGAGGAGCCGGTAAGCTTTGACGTCTCCCTGGATATCAATGAGGCGATCACTGAACTGCCACCACCGCCACCACCGCCTCCGGAGCCCGAGCAAAAGGAACAGGTCGAAGAAGAGCAGGAGATTTTTGTGGTGGTGGAAGAGATGCCAGAAATTATTGGCGGTGTTGCGCGACTCTACGAACTGCTGGAATATCCCGAACTGGCGCGTAAGGCCGGCATGGAAGGGCTGGTAGTGGTGCAATTTGTGGTGGAACCCGATGGGAGCGTGAGTAACATTCAGGTGATTCGTTCAGCCGGGCGACTGCTGGACGAAGCGGCCGTCCGGGCAGTAAAGCAATTGCGCTTTAAACCCGGCCGGCAGCGGGGACGTCCAGTACGCGTCCGGTTCTCGCTGCCCATTCGGTTTAAGTTGCGGGCAGCCCAGTAGCAACAGAAAAACAGAAACGAAACAGCGTATGTGGCGCAATATGCTGGTGCCTACGGACTTCTCCGGAGCGGCGCGGCAGGCACTGCAACTGGCCGTGCGGTTGGCCCCGCAAGAGGGTATGGTTCACCTGTTTCACGTGATTACGCCGACGGAGAGTGATCCGTACAGTCCGGTACGTCTACGTCCAGAAGGGCGGGTGCGGGAACGAACACCGGAAGAAGTAACGGAAGAACTGCTGCATCAGTTGATAGAAGACGTGGCTGCTGAGCATGGCGCCGTAGCGCGCGCCTGGCGACGTACTTCTGATGTGGTGGGGGCTATCCTGGACTATGCCGACACCGTGGAGGCAGAACTGATCATTCTGGGTACGCATGGTCGTCGTGGACTGCAACGCTTTCTGCTGGGCAGTGTAGCTGAAGCGGTGGTGCGTCGGGCTCCGGTGCCCGTGCTGACCGTGCGCGAACAGGCCCGTATCCCGGAAACCATCCGTCATATTCTGGTACCTACGGATTTCTCAGACGATGCCCGGCTGGCGTTGCAGGAAGCGGGACGCTGGGCGGCCCATTTCCGGGCACGCGTGACGCTCCTCCACGTGCTGGCGCCAGCACTGGTGCCGGTTGCGGTGACCGAAATGGCGTCAGTCTACGAGGTGATGCCCGGACTGCAGGAACGTATCCAGGCGGAAATGACGCGCTGGATTGCCACCGAAGTACCCGATACCGTACAGACCAAGCTACGAGTAGAAGAGGGACCGGTCGATCTCACCATTCTGGAACAGGCTCGTCGAGAACAGGCCGATTTGATTGTCATGGCGACCCATGGGCGCTCGGGCGTAGCCCGCTGGTTGCTGGGCAGTGTAACCGAACGCGTACTGCGGCAGGCACCCTGTCCAGTGTTGACATGTTGCCATCGCGTCCTCTCTGAAACCGAAGGAACACCTTGAGGGCAGCGATTCTGTTGAAAGGCTCAAGCGTGAGGGACTGGAATGTAGGGAATTCCCCTACAGTAGCGTCCGTTTTTTCCCGGCAGCAGCTGCGGTTCCCTGCCGATAGGTAAAGGGGAGGCCAGCCTGTAACTTGGCAGTGGTTTGAACGCTCGGCGTCGGTCGATGCCGGCATGTCCTGTTAAACACCGGGCCTGATCGATCAGGTAAACGCTGAAGACGTGATGACGAGGGTCTGGCTGGAGGATCCGTGGCAGGTAGCTGAGCACGATTTTCCTCGATATGCTACGCCGGAAGTGCAACTGCGCTTTCTGTTGAACTATGCCGTGCTGGCTCCCTCCGTTCACAATACGCAGCCCTGGCGCTTTCGCGTAGTGGGCAGTGAGGTCGAACTCTACGCCGACCGCACACGTGGGCTGCCTGTTGCTGATCCGGAAGATCGTCAGCTCATCATGAGCTGTGGGGCTGCGCTGTTTCACCTGCAGGTAGCCATGCGCCACTTTGGCCATCAACCTCAGGTGCGGCTGCTCCCGGATCTGGATGATCCCGATCTGCTGGCTTTTGTGCGTCTGGGGCCGCCCGAGCCCGCTACGCTGATGGATCACCGGCTGTTTCGGGCGATTAAAAAACGCCGTACCAATCGGCTGCCCTTCGAAAACCGTCCGGTTCCTGAAGCAGAATTGCGAGCGCTGGAGCGTGCCGTTGAGCAGGAAGGGGCCCACCTGGTGATCGTGCAGGAGCGCACGAAACGCTACGAATTGGCTGAACTGATTGCCGAGGCTGATCGTCAGCAGACGTCCGACCCGCGCTTTCGACGTGAACTGGCTGCCTGGACACATCCTGCCCGCAACGAAAGCAAAGATGGATTGCCCCTGACAGCCCGGGGACTTCGCGAGTGGTTGGGACCGGCTGGACCGTTTGTGCTGCGGACCTTTCTCTGGGCACGGGGACAGGTAGCCCGCGACCGACAGCTTGCTGAAGGATCGCCCGTGCTTCTGGTGCTCCTGACCGATCAGGATGAACCGATGGCTTGGCTTCGGGCCGGGCAGGCACTGGATCGTCTGCTACTCCAGGCGGCCGACTATGGTCTGGCGGCCTCTTTTTTGAATCAGCCCATCGAAGTGGCCGAGGTGCGTACCCAGCTGCGGAGCTGGCTTGCCACCGAAAGGTGGCCTCAGGCCATCCTGCGTCTGGGCTATGGCCCGCCTGTAGCGCCTACGCCGCGCCGTCCCATTCGGGAAGTGCTCCTTCAGCATCGTTATCTTTGAATAACTGTTGGCAACAAAGCCCAGATCTCAGGGTACATCCTGCGATGCGGTATCACATAACAGGCCAGGTAAAGCGTCGAGGATGGCCCGTACCTCATCTGTTAACCGAGCTGTCCGGGTTGAGCATCACCCTTCAGATCCGGCTGCCCGAGCCGTGCCCCGGGCGACCTGCGCCCGTCCTGTGCCGCCAGGTCAGCCACTGAATGATCCGCGTCTGTACTTTAACCGGGAGCTGAGCTGGATTGATTTCAACTGGCGTGTGCTGTTTCAGGCACTTGATCCCCGCGTTCCCCTGCTGGAACGGGTCCGCTTTCTGGCCATCACTTCGATCAATCTCGATGAGTTTTTTCGAAAGCGCTACGGGGGATTAAAGCGGCAGGAGGCCGCCGGTGTTCGTCAACTCTCGCCCGATGGACGCACCCCTACGGAGCAACTTCGCCTGATTCGGAAAGCACTCCGGCCGATGTACGCCTGCATGTATCGTACCTGGCATGAAGCGTTGCGGCCGGCTCTGGCACGTGAAGCCGGGGTTCATGTGCTCACGTACGCCCAGCTCGACAAAGCGCAGCGCCGCTATCTGGCCCGGTATTTCAAGGAACAGATCTTTCCTGTCCTGACGCCGCTGGCTGTTGAGCCCGGTCAACCGTTTCCATTGATTTCAAATCTGAGTCTGTCGCTGGTCGTGTACCTGCGCCATCCAAAGCAGGGAACTGAACACTTCGCCCGCGTGAAGATTCCGACCGATCGGGGACGCTGGGTGGCTCTTGAACAACCCTTGCATTTCGTTCCTCTTGAAGAAGTTGTGCGGCATCACCTACCTGAGGTGTTTCGTGGTATGGAAGTACTGGGGGCCTGGGCTTTTCGGATCACGCGAAACGCTGACGTTCGCCGAGATGAGGAAGAGGCCGAGGACCTGATTGAGATGATCGCTGAGGAGTTGCGCGCGCGACGTTTTGCGCCGGTGGTACGCATGGAAATCGAACGCACGATGCCCGAGCACGTGCGGCAACTGCTCATGGAGGAGCTGGCACTTGATCCGGGTGATCTTTTCGAGGTGGATGGTCCGATCAACCTGGGCGACTGTCTGGCACTGGCTGAGCTGGAGCTCCCCGCTTTTCGGTACGACCCCTGGGAGCCTATCATCCCTCCAGCCCTTGTACACGAGGGGGAAACCCAGGGGCAGTTGAGCATTTTCGACATCCTGCGACAGCGCGATGTGCTCGTCCATCATCCCTATGAATCGTTTGTGGCCAGCATCCAGCACTTCCTGGAAGAAGCCGCAGACGATCCACGGGTGCTGGCGATCAAGCAAACACTCTATCGTACTTCGGACGACTCATCTATCATGAAGGCGCTGATGCGGGCGGCTGAACGAGGGAAACAGGTGGCGGTTCTGGTTGAAGTAAAGGCACGCTTCGATGAAGCCAACAATATCGAGTGGGGGCAGCAGCTTGAGCGAGCCGGCGTGCATGTGACCTACGGGATGATGGGGCTCAAGACGCACGCCAAGGTGACGCTGGTCGTACGCGAAGAAAACGGCCGGTTGCGTACCTACAGCCATATCGGTACCGGCAATTACAATCCGGAGACGGCTCGTCAGTATGCCGATCTGGGTTTGCTGACTGCCCGTGAAGACATCGGACACGACCTGGTCAATCTGTTTCACTTTCTGACAGGCTATGCGCCTGAACAGTCCTACCAGAAGCTACTGGTGGCGCCACGCGATCTGCGTTCGGCGCTGGTTCGGCTTATTCGGCAGGAAGTGGAACATCACCGGCAATACGGCAATGGCCGTATCATTGCCAAGATGAACGGCCTTGACGACGTCGGCATCATTCAGGAGCTCTATCGTGCTTCACAGGCGGGCGTATCGATCGATCTGATTGTACGGGGGCCTTGCCGGTTGCGACCCGGACTGAAAGGTTACAGTGAAACCATTCGGGTGATCAGTATTGTCGGGCGCTTTCTGGAGCACAGTCGCCTCTACTACTTCCACAACAACGGTGATCCGCTCGTTTACATCGGCAGTGCAGACTGGATGCGGCGCAACCTGGATGATCGCGTCGAGGTGCTGACGCCTGTCGAAGACCCTGCGCTCAGGCACCGACTGATACGCACGCTGCAACTGGCACTGGATGATCACCGAACGGCCTGGGAATTGCGCCCCGATGGCCAGTACGTGTTGCGTACACCTCGTTCCGAACAGGAAACGCTCGGCTTTCAAGAACACCTGATGCGGTGGGCACGCGCGCACTGGGCCGAACAGGAACAGCTTTTGTGAGGGGGCCGGTGAGCAGAGGATCCTACCGCCACGTAGATGGAAGTGCGTGAGGCGAAGACCCGGCATCATGAAGCGCTGTACCGGGCGCTTTTCGAGACCACACAGGACGCCGTTCTGATCACAGAGGTCAACGCCGGCCAGATTCTGGAAGCCAATCCAGCTGCTGAGCAGCTTTTTGGCTACGACCGAGAGACCCTCTGCCGGATGCGTCAGCTTGAACTACATCCGGCCGAACTTGCCGCATTGTACCGAAAAAAGTTCCGTCAGGCCGTTGAGCGTGGGAGCTTTCGGGAGCGCGGCGTGATCGTCCGGCATGCCGATGGTAGTTGGATTCCGGTTGAGCTGTCGGGGCAGGTCTTTGAGATAGACGGTAAAAAGCTGATGCAGGAGACCTTCCGCGACCTGCGTCTCCAGCAGCGGCTGAATGAGACCGAAGCACTCTATCGTGCGCTCTTTGAGATCAGTCTGGCGGGCATTTATCTGCTGCAGGAAGGACGTATTGTGGTAGCTAACCAGCAGGCAGCAGCCATTTTCGGCTATACGCCGGAGGAGATGATCGGGCTGCCAGTTACCGCAGTTGTGGCTGAGGAAGACCGGGAGCGGGTTGCTGAAAACATCCGTCGCCGGCTGTCTGGCGAAGTGGATGAAATGCGCTACCGGTTCAAGGGACGTCGCAAAGACGGCTCGATCTTCTACGTGGAGGTTCGAGGCCGTCGCATTGTGTACAACGGCCGTCCGGCCATCTTCGGGACGGTGCTGGACGTCGACGAACAGGTACGGGCTATGGAGCGACTGGCCCGGAGTGAAGCCCGCTATCGGCGCCTGTTTGAACATAGCGTGGCTGGCTTTTATCGGACCACGATAGACGGCAAGATCCTGAGCGTCAATCCGGCGCTGGCCCGCATGCTGGGCTACAACGATCCGGCTGAACTGGAAGGACAGCCGGCTACCGTGCTATACTTTGAGGAAGCAGAACGGACCCAATTCCTGGAAGCCCTACGCCGGCAGGGCCGGCTGGTCAACTACGAAGTGCGTCTGCGCCGGAAAGACGGCCAGGTACTCTGGGGACTGGAAAACGTGCTCCTCGTACAGGAGCCAGACGGTACGGCGTACATCGAAGGAACACTGATCGACGTCACCGAGCTACTGGAGCAACGCCGGCGTTACCTGGGCCTGTATAACCACACGGAAGATGCCATCTTCTGGATCCGCGTTACGGAAGACGGACAGTTTCTGGTGGAAGCGACCAATCCATCGCACCAGCGCAAGACCGGGCTGACGCCCGAAATGCTCTGGAATCGGCCGTTGGACGAAATTTTGCCGCCCAACATTGTATCCCAGATATGCAGTAACTACCAGCGCTGTCTGGATGCTGGGCACCCTATTGAGTACGAAGAAACCCTGGAGCTGCCAGCAGGTCGTCGCACCTGGCTGACGCAGCTGGTGCCTATCCCTGAACCGGACGGACGCATTCGATTGATTGCCGGTATTAGTCGAGACATTACCGAATTGCGACGGTTGCAGGCGTTACTGGAAGAGGAAGGTGTGTTTCTGGAACAGCTCGTGACGCAGCCTTCTCGATCGACGCTTTGTAACCGGCTCTGTCGTGTAGCTGAGCGGTTCATCCCGGGCGCTCGGGCCCTGGTCTTCGAGTATTGCGAAGGACGGCTGCATCTGTGTGCTGCCTCGACGCTTCCCGAATCGTTCAAAACACTTTTCGACGGGCAGCTTATTGGCTCCAATCGAGGATCGCTGGGAGCGGCTGCTTTCAGCCGGCAACCAGTGTGGGTTTCGGATATCGAAACCGATTCGCGCTGGGGAGCCTTTCGGGCGCAGGCGTTGGCTTCAGGTATCCGCGCCTGCTGGGCCGTTCCCTTTTTCGGCAGGCAGGGCGAATTGCTGGGAGTGCTGGGATTATGCTTTGAAACGGTGCGCGAGCCCACGCCCGACGAGCAGGCGGTCGTTGCCCGGTTGGCACATCTGGCCGGGGTGGGCCTGGCCAGGCTCCGCTTGCAGCAAGAACGAGAGCGGCTGGCCCGCGTGGCCGCCCAGATTTCCGAAGGGGTCGTCCTGACCGATACGATGGGGAATGTGATATGGGTTAACGAGGCCTTCAGCCGTCTGACCGGTTACCAACCTGGCGAAGTGTTGGGCAAAAATATTGAACATCTACTGCATGGTCCAGAGACCGACCGGGATACGCTTCGGCAAATGCGGTTGCGTCTGCTTCGCGGGCGATCGGCCCATGGCCGGCTATACCACTACCGAAAAGACGGGTCAGGTTTCTGGGATGAAGTGCACGTCGATCTGCTCTACGATGAGCGCGGACAGCATATCGGTTACATCGGACTGATGGCCGACGTTACGGAGCTCGTAGAGGCCGAACAGCAACTGAAGGAAGCCAAGGAACGTGCTGAAGAGGCCAGTCGCCTCAAATCGGCTTTTCTGGCCAACATGAGCCACGAGATTCGCACGCCCCTGACCGGGATTCTCGGTTTTGCAGAGCTTTTGGATGAAGAGCTGGCAGCCCGCAAGCAAGAGGACCTGCGCGAGTTTACCCAGATCATTGATCGCTCAGCTCGGCGATTGATGACCCTGCTGAACGACCTGCTGGACCTGAGTAAGATCGAAGCCAATCGGCTGGAGCTCAAGCTGCAGGCTACCGACGTAGAAGAAGTGACACGCCACGCTGTGCAGCTGATGAGGCCGCTTGCCGAAGAAAAGGCTTTGAAGCTGGTGCTGCTATCGCAGCGCCCGCCGCCTGCTCTGGCCGATCCCAATCGGTTGCATCAGGTGCTGGTCAACTTGCTTTCCAATGCGATCAAGTTTACCGACGAAGGGTACGTACGCGTACAGGTGGGATCACAGGCAGCGTGGGTGCACCTGGTCGTAGAAGATACCGGCTGTGGCATTGATCCCGCGTTTTTGCCGTATATCTTCGAGCCATTCCGTCAGGAACGCGAAGGATTGATGCAAACCCATCACGGGGTCGGGCTGGGACTGGCTATCGTCAAGCGACTGATCGAGCTGATGCACGGTCAGATCCAGGTGCAATCGAAACCGGGACAGGGAACCCGGTTCGATCTTTTCTTACCAATCGCTCGTTAGGGAAAAGGACAGTACGTCCTCATTTTTTGCCTTATCTTCTTCTTGCACGCCGAGCATCACCGGACTTTTCTGAAGCTATGGGACGGTGGAGACTAAGCTGGGGACTCCTGCTGATGCTGAGCATGACCTCGGCAATGGCGCAGGAGCCGTTCTATTCCGTCATTCTGGAAGGAGGACAGGTATATGACGGGACAGGGCGCCCTCCGTTCGTAGCCGATGTCGGATGGATCGGGGATCGCATTGCCGCGATTGGCGACCTGAAGCAGGCAAAAGCCGCTCTGCGGCTGAACGTGCGGGGATTGGCGGTAACGCCTGGCTTCATTGACATCCACAGCCATGCTGTTGCGGCGCGGCCAGAGCAGAGCGGCGTTTTTCGGCGGCCTCTGGCAGAGAACTACATCCGGCAAGGAGTTACAACTATACTGGGTGGAGCCGATGGCTTTTCTCCGCTACCGATTGGAGCGTTTCTGGCGCGCTACGACGTACTGCCCGCTGCGGTGAACCTGGGGCTTTTCGTCGGACACAACAGCGTGCGACGGGCCGTGATGGGCAACGCCAACCGGGCCCCTACGCCGGAAGAGCTGGCGCAGATGCAGGCACTGGTGGCCCAGGCCATGGAGGAAGGGGCCTGGGGGCTTTCGGCCGGTCTGCGCTATGTGCCCGGAGCCTATGCGCAGACCGAAGAGGTCATTGCGCTGGCCCGGGTGGCTGCCCGCTATGGGGGGATCTATATTCCCCATATGCGAGATGAAGGGCGGCAGGTGTTGGAAAGTCTGGAAGAAACGTTCCGCATCGGTCGGGAAGGCGGCCTGCCCGTGCAGATTACCCATGCTAAAGTCAGTGGACGTCCCATGTGGGGCAAAAGCACGGAATTTCTGGCGCGTGTGGAGGCCGCGCTGCAGCAGGGTCTGGATGTGAGTATGGACCAATATCCCTATACAGCCGGGAGCACGCAGATCGGCGTGCTACTACCCGAATGGGCCCTGGCCGGCGACTCGGCGGCCGTGCAAGCCCGCCTGCAAGATCCAGAGACGCGCCAGCGTATTCATGCGGCAGTGGTGCAGAACCTGATCGAGGATCTCGGTGGTGGCGATCCGCATCGTGTGGTGCTGGCTTTCTGTCGGTGGGATACCACCTTGAACGGCAAAAGCCTGGCCCAGGTACTGCAGGAGCAGGGACGTCCGGTCACTTTTGAGGAGGCCGCCGAATTGGTGCTGGAGATTCAGGAGCAGGGAGGATGCCTGGGGATCTTTCATGTGATGCATGAGGAAGATGTGGTGCGCATCCTGCAACACCCGCGGACCATGATCTGTTCGGATGGTGGGATTCCCGATCCAGGCGTGGGAGTACCTCACCCGCGCAACTACGGCGCGTTTGCTCGGGTGCTGGCACACTACGTTCGAGAGCAGCAGCTGCTCACGCCCGAGGAGGCGATCTACAAGATGAGTGGGCTGCCGGCCTGGCGGTTGGGGCTTCAGGACCGGGGCGTGTTGCGGGTAGGGGCTTATGCCGATGTAGTCGTGCTCGACCTGGCGCGCATCCAGGATCGGGCTACCTATGAGCAACCGCATCAGTACGCCGAAGGCGTGGTCCACGTGTTCGTGAACGGCCAGGCCGTGCTGCTTGATGGTCAGATGACCGGTCTGCGGCCCGGCCGGGCCCTGCGCAAACCCCGGCCAGCTGGCGCGCAGACTACGCCCACCCAGGAATGAGGGACGCCCTGCTCCGTAACGTCGGTGGGCAGACCGCTGTCCGTTGCAAGAAGCCGATAGCGCGAGATCACGGTAGTATTGTCCGGGCTGCACGATCCAGGTAGAGATCCCCGAAGAACGACGGGCTGGATGGTTGAGGCAGGGTTGATCCTGCTCCTCCCGATCCTGCAGGGCTTGCCGGGCGTTTCGGGCGCAGGCAGCAGCCTGCCCGTTGCGTCAGTGACTGTTTTCGAGAAGCGTCCGTTTCGTATAGACGGTCGTCTGGACAAACCCGCCTCGCAACAGAGCCTGCTCCTTGGTGTGCTGCAAAGGGGCGCGCCCTATGAAGGAAGGCCGCCCGCAGAGGAAGTGGTGAGCCTCTGTCAGATGTCACAAAAAAACCCGGTTCACCACCGGGTCAAGTCACTCCTATAGGCCTTTAGTTTACGGTGACATCCGCAAGATCTGGCGGTCCGGACGGGACTCGAACCCGCGACCTCCGGCGTGACAGGCCGGCGTTCTAACCAACTGAACTACCGGACCGCTTACAGCACTGCAAACTATAACATCGAAGAACGCTCGGGCAAGCCGCCCTTGTTGAAGCTTCCATGGATTGCAACTGACGCCCAGAGCACTCCGATACACGCCGTAGTCAGCCGGAAAGTTTCAGCATCGGCAAGTTTATTCCGGTAAAATAGTGATGCGTGGCTCGTCATCCTTTGATTTTTCAGACTGATCTGGTTCTGGCATAACCCACGCCAGAATCAGATAGACGATGATAAAGGGGAAGCCGCTGGAAAAAATGGCCCCCAGCACGAAAAGCGCTCGAATCAACGTAGGATCCCATCCAAAGTATTCGGCAATGCCACCGCAGACGCCAGCCAACATACGATCGCGTGACTTGACCAGGCGTCGGGGTTGCGTGGTCGCGGAGGCCGCCGCCGTATCGGTCGTTGTTTTCGGAGTATTGGAGGAGTCGGGTGCGGCAAACGTGGTACGCAGGTCTTCGAAGACTTTGCGGGGTTGCTCAAACAGTTCGTCCAGCGTCTTACGAGACTTTGCTTTTTTACGCCGGTGGGAGCGTCGGCGTGGACGCCCGGAGAGGATGCCCAACCCCAGCAGAAAAATCATGAAGGCCGCCACCCAGGGTAGAAATCCCGCCAGGGTGCTCACGTCCACGCCGTTCCAGATTCCGAGTTGCTGCAGTACGTACACAATACCGACCAGGAGCAAGGCCAGGCCCGCCACCGTAGGCAGATTCCATACCGAATCGGAGCGTGCCGTGCTGCCTTCGTCACCAAACAGCAATTGCTCCAGCTCGGCATCGGAAAGTTGCTCCAGCTCCAGGGCTTCCGCTTCGTCAGGTTCCAGATGCATCAAATGGGAGCGTGTCCGGGTAGCCATAGGGATTCAGGTCAGCTCCAGATGAACCTCTTGCTCTGAGCCTTACGCATGGCACAACGATAAGTTACGATCGACGAACGACTTCCTGTTCCGTGACCACGACCTGTACGGGAACGTCATGCGGCTCGGGCGGCACCAGATCGATCAGGCATTCTGTATAAACCGGGCAGATCGTGCAAGTTGCCAGTCCCTGCAAAAAAGCATCGTAATAGCCCTTCCCGTAGCCGATACGATAGCCATTACGTCCGGCTCCCAGCGCGGGTACGAGCACCACGTCGAGGGCCTCCGGTGGAACGAGTGGCGCCCTGCGGGGTTCTTGCAGGCCCCAGGGACCGTGTTCCAGCTGGCGCGGATCGTCGAAGCGTCGGGCTTCAAGAGTGGGCGGATTGGTGCAGGCAACAACCGGGAGGGCCACCCGTTTGCCCTGTTGCCAAAGCCATGTAGCCAGCGGACGCAGGTCAATCTCGCGGCGCTCCAACAGCGGCCAGTAAAGCAATACGGTGCGGGCTCCCCGAAGCTCAGGCAGGGTCTGAAGCTGACGTACGATCGCCCGGCTACGCTTTTGGTGAGCTTCTTCGCTCAGGCTTGCCCGAAACGCTCGGAATTGCTTACGGAGCGTTTCTTTGAGATGCCTTGGTAGAATATCCAGCGACATAAGCGCCTGGCATGGGGTATTGTTCAGGGCGGACAACGACAAAATAATTGCTTACGTCCATGGAGGAAAGGAGGAAAGACGTTGCTGAGGATCGCCTGGCCGCCTTTGAAGCCTACCGGATGCGTATGAACCAGCGTATTCTGGCGGCCAATCATCTGGGAATCAAGCGATTTTTCCATTTAGATGAAACGGCTTACCACGACGGAGCGCTGGATCGCAAAACCAAGGAGCTACTCGGGCTGGTGGCGTCCATGGTGTTGCGTTGCAACGACTGCATCGATTATCACCTGATCAACTGTGTGCAGCTGGGGTGTTCGGATGAAGAACTGTTCGATGCGATGAATGTGGCCTTGGTGGTAGGAGGTTCCATTGTAATTCCACATTTGCGGCATGCGGTCGAGACACTGGATCTGTTGCGTGCCCGTGAAAATCCGGCGGAATAACCAAAAGGAAAAGTGCCGCAGCCCATTGGGGTGATCCTGTCTGCATTTTGCGCGTTGTATTCCGTTCGTAAAAGCCCTATTTTCTCGCTTCTGTAAGCAGGCGAGTATTTCGCGATGTTTGAAAGCCTCACGGAAAAATTAGAAGCAGCCCTGAAGTCCGTCTCCGGCCAGGGGCGTATTACCGAGCTGAACATTGCCGGGACGATGCGGCAGATCCGGCGGGCATTGCTGGAGGCGGACGTCAACTATCAGGTGGCGCGGGAATTCACCGAGCGCGTGAAGGAAAAGGCGCTCGGTACAAAAGTGCTGACGTCGGTGTCGCCGGGCCAGCAGCTCGTCAAGATCGTCTATGATGAGCTGGTTCGGTTGCTGGGGTCGGAGCAGGTTGACATCAAGCTGAGCCCGAATCCGCCCACGGTCATTCTGGTGGCCGGGTTGCAGGGATCGGGAAAGACGACGTTCTGTGCCAAGCTGGCGCTTTACTTCAAGAAGAAAGGCCGGGCGCCGTTGTTGGCGGCTGCCGACGTATACCGGCCGGCCGCGGTCGATCAGCTCAAGACGCTGGCCGCCTCGATCAACGTGCCCGTTTATTCGATTGAGGAGGAGGGCCAGGTGGTTCAGGATGCCGTTCGCGTTGCCCGCGAGGCGGTGCAGGAGGCGCGTCGTACCGCACGCGACCTGGTCATTATCGACACGGCCGGTCGGTTGCACATCGATGAGGCGATGATGCAGGAGGTTGAGCAGATCAAGGAGGCGGTGCAGCCGCATGAGATCCTGTTTGTGGTCGACAGCATGACGGGACAGGATGCCGTCAACACGGCCAAGGCGTTTAATGAGCGGTTGGACTTCGATGGCGTTGTGCTTACCAAGCTCGACGGGGATACGCGAGGCGGCGCAGCGCTTTCGATCCGTTCGGTGGTCAACAAGCCGATCAAGTTTGCTTCTACCGGCGAAAAGCTGGACGCGCTTACCCCGTTTTATCCGGAGCGCATGGCCCAGCGCATTCTGGGCATGGGCGATGTGATCTCGCTGGTGGAGCGCGCTCAGGAACAGTTTGACGCCCGTCAGGCCGAAAAGCTGCGTCGCAAGCTGCGCTCGGCCGATTTCAACCTGGAGGATTTCTACGAACAGCTGCAGCGGATCAAGAAGATGGGCTCGCTACGCGAGCTTATCGGAATGATTCCCGGTCTTGGACGCTACGTTAAAGATCTGGATGTGGACGACGACGCCTTCAAGCATATTGAAGCGATGATTCTGTCGATGACGCCGGAGGAGCGGCGCAACCCTGACATTATCGATGCGAGTCGGCGTCGTCGGATTGCCCGGGGCAGCGGAATGGAAGTCAGCGATGTCAACCAGTTGCTCCGGCAGTTCAAGGAGATGCGGAAAATGATGAAATCGATGTCCAAGCTGATGAGTAAGGGGCGGACGGTCGATCTGCGGCAATTGCTGGGAGGTAGACTGTAACCCCTGGGTAGATAACCTCATTTAACGAACCAAGGAGCGATTACGGCCTATGGCGGTCAGACTACGTTTGCGTCGACTGGGTCGGAGAAACCTTCCGATTTTTGCCATCGTGGCGGCTGATGCACGGGCGCCGCGGGATGGGCGTTTTATTGAAGATTTAGGGCGCTACTATCCCTTGCATGAGCCCGCTACGGTCGAGTTGAAGGCAGACCGCGTGTTGTACTGGCTGGAGCGCGGTGCCCAGCCGACCGAGACGGTGGCGAGCATTCTGCGGCGGGAAGGGATTATGCTGGCCCTGCACCTGCGTCGCAAAGGAAAATCGGAGGAAGAGATCCAGCAGGCGGTGGCTGAGCATCGCGCGCGTCAGTACGAAAAGCTGCGTCGAAAGGCCAAGCCGACGGTGGCGCAGTTGAAGCAGGCGGCGCTGGAAGCGGAGCGGAAGCGGGCTGCCGAACTGGAAGCAGAGTTGGCCCAGAAGCAGGCGGAAGAGGAAGCGAAGGCTCGCGAAGCTGCCGAAGAGGAGGCAGCAGCGGCCAAAACGGCTGAAGCCGAAGAGACAGCAGGAGCAACAGAAGCCGAGGCGCCCGCTGCGGCTGCAGAGGCGGCCAAACCGGAAACTGCGGCCGAGGAAGGCGCGGGCGACGAAGAGGAGAAGGCGTCCTGAGTAGGGAGCGCGAAACGACTGCTGGAGCAGGGAGGCCATGGAGCGGGTCGATCCGGACGAACTGCTACTGATGGGCTATGTGGCCCGGGCCCATGGCGTACGGGGGACCTTCAAGGTTGTCCCCGAAACGGACGATCCGACGCGCTTTGAAACCCTGGAAACGATCTACATCGGACGGTCGCCAGCCACGGCCCGTCCGGTGCGCCTGCAGCGTGTGCAATATCAGCCTACGCGTCGTGGCCTGCTTGTCCTGTTGCAGGTCGCCGAGGTTACGGATCGGGATGCGGCGCAGGCGCTTCGTGGGATGCGCGTCTATGCGCGTCAGGCCGACCTGCCTCCACTGGCCGAAGGAGAATTTTTCCTGCACGATCTGGTGGGGTTGCAGGTTGAGACCGAGGCCGGGGAGCCAGTCGGCACTGTCGTCGAAGTGCTGGAGATGCCGGCCCACCTGATCTATGTCGTGAGCCGACCGGGACGTCCGCACGCGATGATCCCGGACGTCGAGGTCTTTGTGCGGGAGCTGGACCTTGAGGGGCGACGGCTCGTTATACGCCCCATTGAGGGGTTGTTGGATTGAAGGGTAGGCAAACGGTAACCGAGAGCCGTGCGCATTGACATTGTGACGGCCTTCCCGGACATGGTCCGGGGTCCGCTGGCTTATAGCATTATGCGACGGGCGCGTGCGCGCGGTCTGGTTGATATCCGCGTGCACGACCTGCGTGACTATACCACGGACCGGCATCGACAGATAGATGACTATCCCTACGGCGGGGGTGGGGGCATGGTGCTCAAGCCGGAGCCCATCTTCCGCTGCATTGAGGCGATCCAGGAGGAGGCAGCCCGCGAAGGACGCCAGCTGGACGAGATCATCTATCTGACGCCGGATGGCCGGGTGTTCAACCAGGAGCTGGCCAACCAGCTTTCGCTCTGCCAGCACCTGGTCCTGCTGGCCGGACACTATAAAGGGGTAGATCAGCGGGTGCGGGATGCACTGGTGACGATGGAGCTGTCCATTGGCGACTACGTGCTCAGCGGCGGCGAGCTGCCGGCTCTGGTCGTGGTCGATGCAATCGTGCGCCTGATTCCGGGCGTGCTGGGCGATGCCGAATCGGCGCTTACCGATTCGTTTCAGGACGGATTGCTTGATGCCCCTGTTTACACGCGGCCGGCCGTCTTTCGCGGCATGGCCGTACCCGAAGTGCTCCGCTCAGGTGATCATCAGCGGATTGCCGCCTGGCGTGAAGCACAGCGCCTGCTGAAGACGCGCCAGCGTCGCCCGGATCTACTGAAAGCGATGGAATCGTCAGCAACGCGTGACGAATAAAACGGAGGAGATGCATTATGTCGGACGCACTCATTCGCCTTGTCGAGGCTACGCAGCTTCGGGAGGACATCCCGGAATTCGGTCCGGGCGATACGGTCAACGTACATATCCGCGTGGTTGAGGGCGATAAAGAACGCATTCAACAGTTTAAGGGGGTGGTTATCGCAATTCGGGGCAGTGGTACCCGAAAGACGTTTACAGTGCGAAAGGTCTCCAATGGCGTAGGAGTGGAACGTATCTTTCCGCTACATTCGCCCAAGATCGTCAAGATTGAGGTGCTGCGCCGGGGACACGTACGCCGCGCCAAGCTCTATTACCTGCGTCAGCGGTCCGGAAAAGCAGCACGTATCAAGGAAAAACGCTATGTTGCACCTGCCGAAGGGCAGGAGTAAGGTCTGGAGCTTGGTTCGCCTGCGGACGTTTTATCCGCTAAAAGCGAAAGGAGCGCGGTGGCCTCCCGGATCCTCCACCACGGATGAGGGCGTTGGAGGGCGGTCTGTGAGGGAAAGGCTGCGTAAGCTTTGTTGAAAATCCTCTGATTTCGCCCGGGGTGGAGGTTATGCAAACGACGCAGGTTAAGCCGCCGACCGGAGTTCCGGGCCGGCGGTTTTTATTGGCAGTGTATTGAACACACCGACGAGGAGGGGAAAGCTATGGTGCGACTGGCGATCTGGGATATGCTGCCGGCCGAGTTTTTTATTTCGGGGTGGTCGGCCGGTACGGTACGGCTGCCTGTAGCGCTTGAGATCGTGCGCTGTTCGGCTCCGGAAGCGCTCGAGCGGCTGCTGAGCGGCGACGTTGATGTGGCGCTGGTGCCTACGCTTGACGTATTGTTGCACAACGACGAAGTGGATGCGCTACCGGCTGTGGCGCTTTCTTCATGGAAGCATCCTTATGCTCGGATTGTGCTACGCCAGGGGTTTATGCAGGTAGGGTCACTGGCGCTGGATCCGCGTTATGCCCAGGAGGCTTTTATTGCACAGGTAGTGCTACAGGAGCATTATGGCCAGACGCCACAACCGGTGGCCTATGAAGACGCCACACGCGATGAACTGCTACGCAGCGACGAAGATGCCTGCCTGCTTGTCGGTAACGATGTGCCTGCGCTCCAGACCGGTTGGCTGACGCTTGATCTGGGCCAGGAGTGGTACGAACTGGCCAACTACCCGATGGTCTGGGGACTGTTTGCGGTGCGTAAAGGTGAAGGAAATCCAGTGCTGGTCAAAACGCTACGCCGTCTGGCACGAGCAGCCGAAGCGCAGCGGGAAATCTGGGCGCAGACCCGTGAGATGACGCCGGAGCTGCATGCCTACTTTCTGGAAAACCTGCGTCTGCGACTGGATGACCTGGCGATGGCCAGCCTGACCGAGTTCCGGGAATATCTGTTTTATTTCCAGATTACCGACGAAGTCCCGGATCTCCCCCTGTACACGATTCCGGAAGACGAAGAAGACGAAGAAGAGGACGAAGACGAAATACCCCTGCTCTGAACGTAATCCTGCCCGGTATGTCGGACCACATTAAGATCGTGGCTACCAATCGAAAAGCACGCCACGAATACCACATTGAAGATACGCTTGAGGCCGGGCTGGTGCTGAAAGGGACGGAGGTCAAGTCGCTCCGAGAGGGGCGGGTCAACCTGCAGGATGCTTACTGTACTGTTGAAAAGGGCGAGATGTACTTGCTAAACTGCCATATCTCGCCCTATCGAAATACCGGTGCCCACGATAATCATGATCCGCTTCGGCCGCGTAAGCTGCTTATGCATAAACGAGAAATCGAGCGCTGGGGACAGGCCGCGCAGCGAAAGGGCTACACGATTGTTCCATTGAAGATTTACTTCAAAAACGGCCGGGCCAAGGTGGAAATTGGACTGGCGCGCGGAAAGAAACTGTATGACCGACGTGCCGATATTGCCGAGCGAGAGGCTCGGCGCCGTCTGGAGCGAATTCTTAAAGGTCGTCGACGCTAAAATCCGAAGGTCCTATGCCGTCGTTCCCTCCTGTCGAAGAACAGCTCCGACAGATTCGTCGGGGAGCCGTTGAAATCATTCCCGAAGAGGCGCTCGTCCAGAAATTGGAGCGCTCCTATCGTACAGGTACGCCCCTGGTGGTCAAGCTGGGCTGTGATCCCAGCCGGCCAGATCTGCACCTGGGCCATGCCGTGGTACTGCGTAAGTTACGGCAATTTCAAGATCTGGGCCACCAGGCCGTGCTGATTATTGGCGACTTTACGGCCATGATTGGCGATCCAACGGGCCGCTCCAGGACGCGTCCAGCACTTACGCTCGAAGAAACCCGTGCCAATGGCCGCACCTACTTTGAGCAGGCTTCCCGCATCCTCGATCCAGCGCGTACCATCATTCGCTACAATTCGGAGTGGCTCGGCAAAATGACCTTTCGGGATGTGATCGAGCTGGCGGCCAGATATACGGTAGCACGTATGCTGGAACGTGACGACTTTGAGAAACGCTACCGGACAGGGGAGCCCATTGGTATTCATGAATTCCTGTATCCGCTGGCCCAGGCGATGGACTCTGTCGAGATTCGGGCCGATGTCGAGCTGGGGGGAACCGACCAGCGCTTTAACCTGCTTGTGGGGCGGGATATTCAACAGGCTTACGGTCAGGAACCCCAGGTGTGCCTGCTGATGCCAATTCTGGAGGGGACCGATGGCGTCGAAAAGATGTCAAAGTCGTTGGGCAACTATATCGGGATCACTGAACCGCCCGAAGAGATATACGGTAAGGTCCTGTCGATCCCAGATCAGCTCATCTATCGCTACTTTGAGCTGGCTACCGATATTCCTACAGAGGCGTTGCCGGCCAAAAAGGAGTTTGCTGAGCGTGACCCGCGCAATGCCAAGCATGAGCTGGCCTGGACGATTGTGCGCATGTACCATGGGGAGGAGGCGGCCAACCGTGCGCGCGCGCATTTTGAGCGTACGATCATTCGGAAGGAGGTGCCGGAAGATCTGGAGCCGTTCCGACCGACGCCGGACGAAGGAACGCGCATCGCACTGGTTAACCTGATGGTGCAGGCAGGACTGGCCGCTTCCAAGAGCGAAGCACGTCGCCTGGTGCGGCAAAACGCCGTGTCGATCGATGGCGAACGCGTCTCCGATGAGCATCTGGTGATCGATCTGGCCCGACGCGCGCCTTTTGTGTTGCGGGTGGGCAAGCGGCGCTTTGCCCGCATCGTGTGGGACGAAGCACAGCAGCTGGCCTGATTGTACGCCAATCGTCAGAGGTCTGGTGCGAAGCGTTCCTGCACGCGCGCGTCCATTTGTTCGACTTTCTCAATGAGCGTTTGCTTATAGGCGATGACGCGGTCGAGCAGTGCCGGATCGCCAGCTGCGAGGATCTGCACGGCCAGGAGGCCAGCATTGCGGGCCTGGCCGATAGCTACGGTGGCTACGGGCACACCACCAGGCATTTGAACGATGGACAGGAGCGAGTCGAGTCCCTGCAGATGGCGTGTGGGGACGGGTACACCGATGACGGGCAGGGGCGTAGCCGAAGCGATCATACCGGGCAGATGGGCAGCGCCGCCGGCTCCGGCGATGATCACTTTCAGGCCACGCGAATGCGCTGTGCGAGCGTATTCCAGCATGCGGTGCGGTGTGCGGTGGGCCGAAAGTACCCGGATCTCGTAGGGCACCTCGAAGGCTTCAAGTACGTGGGCCGCTTCTTCCATCACGGGCAGATCCGATTCGCTGCCCATGGCAATGCCCACCAGCGGCTGAGCGGAAGCAGGCATGGTACATAAAGGCTGGGTTAAAGATAGCGTGCAATCAGGTCCGCGGCCACTTCGGCCCGACGACGCACGTCTTCTGCGTCGGAGCCAGTGGCGGTAACGTGGCCCATTTTACGTCCGGGCCGCACCTGCGTTTTTCCGTACAGGTGTACGGCCACGCCGGGCATGCGGAGGGCTTCGGGGAGACCGCGCAGGTTCGGGCGGTCGCTGCTCCGTCGTCCCAGGATGTTGACCATGACAGCCACCGGCTCGCGTAGCTCGGGAGATCCCAGCGGCCAGTTGAGCACGGCCCGCACGTGGTTTTCGAACTGGGAGGTGTAGCAGCCTTCGATCGTATAGTGGCCCGTGTTATGGGGACGTGGGGCCAGCTCGTTGATCAGAATGCGTCCGTCGGCCAGCTCAAACAGTTCCACGGCCGTGATGCCGATGCCATCGACCGCTTCGACAGCGGCACGAGCTATGCGGCGGGCTTCGTCGGCCACAGCCGGGTCAATCGCCGCCGGCGCCTGCACCAGGTAGCAGCGATGGTCCTGCTGTCTGGTATACACCACGGGATAGAGAACCTCTTCACCACCGGGGCTCCGCGCGACCAGCACCGCCAGCTCCCGCACAAACGGCACCCAGGCCTCGACGAGCAGCCCGTCTTCCTGAGCCAGCTGGTTCCATCCAGCGCGGAGAGCCTCGGGAGTAGGTGCGGTAAAGTTGCCGTAGCCGTCATACGACCCTCGGTAACGTTTGAGCACCACAGGGTACCCGAAGCGCCTGGCGGCTGCCTGAGCCTCTTCCAGCGTAGCGCAACAGGCGAACGCTGGAAGCGGCAGACCGGCCTTGGCCAGCATTCGCTTCTGCTGGCCTTTATCTCGGATGATCTGCACAGTCCGGGCCCGAGGCCAGAGGGCCGTTCCCTCAGGGAGAATCGGTTCCAGAAGGTCGGCCGGCGCCCATTCGCTTTCGACGGTCACCACCGTACAGCCTTCGGCAAAGCGGCGTAGCACGTCGGGGTCGTGCCAGTCGCCTACGATCACCTCGCCCAGGCCTTCGGCCGCCTCGGCCGGCTTCGGAACCAGAAACCGAACCTGAAGCCCCATCCGAAGCGCCGCCATCGCGGTCATGCGGCCGAGCTGACCACCGCCCAGAATGCCAATAACCGGAACCGTTTGCTGCAAGGTCGCCACACCAGAGCTGTCAGGTTGCATGCACAGGCTCGCGCGGAAGATAACAGAGGCTCGCCCTGATCTCCAAACGAAAAGCCCTCAAAGCACAGGCTTATGAAGTGGCACGAAGCGTGCGTAGCAGTTCTTCGAGTTCCGCTTCGCTCTGCACCAGCACGCGGCGCGCTTTAGATCCCTCGAACGGTCCGACGATGCCGGCCGTTTCGAGCTGATCCACAATGCGAGCGGCTCGGGTATAGCCGATCGATAGCTTGCGCTGCAGGAGGGAGACCGATCCTTGCTGGCTGCGGACGATGATGCGGGCCGCCTCTTCAAAGAGTTCATCGTAGCCCTCTCCGTTGCCCTCACCCACGGAGTCTCCATTGCGTGCTTCGGTAGCGCTCGGCAAGCGATAAGGCCCGGGTCCTGGCTGTTCGGCAATGAAGCGCGTAACGCGTTCTACCTCGTCGATCGAGACGAAGGGCCCCTGCAGGCGCACCAGCTGGCTCCCCAGCATGAAGAGCATATCGCCGTTGCCTACCAGCCCTTCGGCACCATTCTGGTCGATGATGGTGCGAGAGTCCACCTTGGTAGCTACCTGGTAGGCGATCCGGGCCGGAAAGTTGGCCTTGATCAGTCCGGTAATCACGTCCACCGAAGGACGCTGCGTGGCCAGCACAAGGTGGATACCTACAGCGCGTGCCATCTGGGCCAGGCGCGCAATGGGGCCTTCAATGTCTTTGCCGGCCGTCATCATCAGATCGGCCAGCTCGTCGATGATCACCACGATGTAGGGCAGGTGGCGATGTCCTTCCTCTGGTGAGAGGTCACCTGCTTTCAAGCGACGGTTGTAATCTTTGATGCTACGCACTCCTGCTCTGGAAAGCAGGTCGTAGCGCCATTCCATTTCTTTCTCACAGCTTTTCAGCACGGCCAGTGCCTGTGCACAGTCCGTGATGATGGGCTCTTCCGCCTCTTCTGGCATGGCCAGGAAATGATCGACCACCGCAGCGTATTGCTGAAGCTCAATCTTCTTGGGGTCGATCATGACAAATTTGAGGTTGGCCGGATGACAGGCATAGAGCAGACCAGTGATCAGGGCATTGAGTCCTACCGACTTCCCGGAGCCCGTTGAGCCGGCGATTAACAGGTGGGGTAGACGGGTTAGATCCTGCAGAAAGACTTCGCCTTCGATGGTCTTCCCCAGCGCGATCGGCAGCTCCATCTGGGCGTCGCGGAAACGGGCCGTCCCGATCACATCGCTGAGACGTACCAGCTCGCGATGCCGATTAGGTATTTCTACTCCAATAGCCGATTTGCCCGGAATCGGCGCAATCATGCGGATGCCCGGGGCGGCCAGCGCCATGGCCAGATCGTCCTCCAGAGCGGTAATCTTGCTGATTTTGACTCCGGGTGCGGGGGTCAGCTCATAGAGGGTGACGGTAGGACCAACGATGGCATTGATTGAGATGATTTCGATGTTGTAGGTAGCCAGCTTGTCGAGCAGGATGCGTTTATTGGCTTCCAGCTCATCATAGTCAATGTGGCGTTCATGGGCCTCCGGTGCGTCGAGCAGGTCGATGGGCGGTGGGTTATAGGGGGGGAGGGAGACAAGCGCTGGCAGCTCGGCAGGCCGCTCGATACGGTCGGCCCGCTCTTCTTCGATGCGCTGGCGGACGATCAGCTCGGGTTGGTCTGCTTTGTCGGGGGCAGATTGGAAGAGCGGTGGCGGAGGAGGTGCTGATGTTGCTGGCGGAGTGTCGCGCTGCAGGTCGCGCAGCAGTTCGTGCCGGGGGACGGCATCGGCCGCCGGTGTTGGCGAAGTCGGGCGTGGCTGAGGGGCAGGGACGGAGGGTTGCGGTCGTTGGGCTCGACTACGTTCCCGTTCGCAGCGGCGTTGCGCATGTCGCTGCCGCCAGGTGTGCCATCGGTGTCGTAGGCGCCCACGGATGGCAGCCAGTAGATGTTCCAGGCGATCCAGGGACCGTTGCAGGTCGTGATCTACCAGCAGTAGCGTGATCGAAGTGAGCCCCAGCAGGAGCAAGCCCAGCGTGCCGACTGTACCGAAGACCTGGCTCATCCACCCGGCCAGGGCCAGCCCCAGCTGTCCGGACCAGGCGTGCAGCTCGGTTTCGAAGACTACGCTGAACCACCCAAAACTCGCGGCCAGCAGCGGCACAAGCAGCAACAGCAGCCCACTCAGCAACGGGAGCGCACGTGGCCGACGGTCTCGAAAAATCACATACCCCCAGGCTATCAGCAGGCCCGGAAGAAGAACGGTAGCATAGCCAAACAGGCGTGCCACCAGCAGGTAAGCCAGCGCAGCGCCTACCAGCCCCAGCGCATTTTCTGCCCGGTTATTGCCCGGATCCAGTGCTGCTTGAAGGGAGAAGCGCTGCGCCAGTGCGTTATCGGACGGTTGATAGGTTACCAGTGCCAGGATGACCAGGAGCCCCAATACGATGAGCGTCAGCCCCAGAATCTCCCGACGGCGAACCGGCGAGATAACCGGCGCTGCTGCCGTCTCGCTGCGCTTGCGCGTTTTGCGACGACGCCTGGAAGTTGTGGTGGCCATGTTTCAAAGATACGACACGTGCCCACGCCTCGCCAGCCTTCTGTACGCCCGAGATTATTCGGCGGATTCAGAAGGCTGACGCTGTTTGTACAGGACCAGGCGATTTTCCCGGTAATAAGGGAGCACGGGCAGGGTATCGAGCTGCAGGCAGTACTCTACATCGGCCCCGTAGCCTTTTTCGATGAGCCAGCGCGCATGATTACTATGGCGCAATGCATCGGCCAGCCGATCACGGTCGTGCAAATACTGCGTCAGGGCGATATGGGCAGCGTCGCTTACGTATGCGGGTTCCTGGCCCTTCCAGAGGCGATAGAGCAGCAGGCCAGCACAGAGCGTATCGTCGAGGGCTACCCGGTTGTTACGTCCGGCGCAGATAAGTGTAACATCAAGGCCCACTTCCTGGATGAATTGCACAACGCGCGCTGCGTTGAGAAAGCCGCCGATCACCAGATGTGGCGCATTACGCACATTCCAGATCGTCCGCGTGCCGTTGGTGGTGTTCAGGATGATCGTTTTGCCTGCCACCACATCCGGAGTGTATTCCAGGGGCGAATTGCCCAGATGGTAGCCGTCGATGCGATCACCATCGCGTTCGCCGCCCAGCAGGTAGGTGCTCGGATCGAGGTTCATGGCAATTTTTCCGGCCTGGTCCATATCGGCCACCGGAATGACAGCCCGTGCACCGTTGGCCAACGCCGTGATAATGGTCGACGAAGCCCGCAGTACGTCGATCACCACGACAGTTCGGCCCTCAATGTCCTCTTCGTTGATCTGATAACCTGTCAGAAAAACCTCTACGTTCATCTCCAGAGCTGACTTCCTGCGCTATCGGGAATTTCAGACAGCGATGCAGCCGTCCGTTATGGAGGGGCAAAATTACAACACACGCCGGCGTCGTCGTGTACAGGGAACGGTCATTTTTTGTGAAGCTCGACGAATGGTGGTTTATGGACGCGGGCCGGTAGCAACTGGCGTCTGATCTGTATATCAAGACGGCGGCCGGGCTCCGTGTACTCGGACTGGTTGGGCACGTAGCCCAGGGCAATACCCTGTTGTAGCACGGGGGAAAGAGTGCCGCTGGTGACCCGGCCGATAGGTGAGCCGGCGAGATTAACAATTGGATAGCCGGCCCGTGGAATGCCACGATCTTCCAGGACTAATCCGATCAAACGGCGCGCCGGACCGCTTTCTTTAATCCGTAGCAGGGCTTCTCGGCCGATAAACGCACCCTTGTCGAATTTGACTACCCAGCCCAGTCCAGCTTCCAGGGGGTTGGTCGATTCGTCGAGCTCATGGCCATACAGACAGTACCCAGCTTCCAGGCGGAGCGTGTCGCGTGCCCCCAGCCCGGCTGGCTTTAGGCCATGGGCCTCGCCCACCTCCAGCAAGGCGTCCCATACGCGGACAGCCTCGTCGGCGTAGCAATAGATTTCCAGGCCGGGCTCGCCCGTATAGCCGGTATGCGAGAGAACGGCCCAGCGACAGCCCAGAAACGCGCCAGGTGCCATTACCCGAAAGTGATAGTAGCGGGGGTTGTCCGGCCTCAGATCAGGTACAAAGTGCTGGGCAATGGTGAAGGCCGCAGGCCCCTGCAGGGCCAGCAGAGCAATTTCGTCAGAACGATTTTCCAGTTGAGCGCCCATGGGATTGTGGGCCTGCATCCAGGCAAAGTCTTTGTCAATGTTGGCCGCATTGACGACCAGCAGGTAAGTCTCGGCGTCGAACCGATAGACCAGCAGGTCATCGACGACCCCTCCCTCGGGGGTGCACATGACCGTGTAGAGGGCCCGGCCGTCGTAGAGGCGGCCAGCATCGTTGGTGATCAGGTGTTGCACAAATTCGAAGGCCCGGGGACCGCGCACGAAGATTTCACCCATGTGGGACACGTCGAACAGACCGGCTGTCCGACGAACGGCCAGGTGTTCGTCGAGGATGCCGCTGTATTGGACGGGCATTTCGAAGCCGCCAAAGCCCATCATGCGGGCGCCCAGTGCCACATGTCGGTCGTAGAGCGGTGTGCGTTTGAGTGTGGTTTCGGCCATGGCTTTCGGAGGTTTTAAGCTTGCTACAGGGAATGATCTTCGGGGCGAAACGCTTCGATACCGGCCTGCCGGAGCACCTGGCAGGCGCGTTCTGCATCAATATCGGTAGCGAAACCCAGGCGGAAGGTGCCGCCGGTACCCTCTCGTACTTTCAGCAGCTCGATGTCCTGGATGTTCAGGTTGGCCTCATAGAGGGCACGGGTGATCCGATAGAGGGCACCCGGGCGATCTTCGATGCGCACGTAGATATCGGCCAGCGGATGCAGAAATCCTTTGGTATCGCGGGGGATGCGGATGCGCGTCTGACGGGCCTCTTCGAAAGCCTGTTCGAGGGCCTGCGCATCTTCTTCGATGAGGCGGTTGCGCAGGCGTTGCAGGTTGGCCGCAAAGTGGCCCAGTGTGTCGAGCAGGGGGCCCTCGTTAGCAAAGAGCACATCGCGCCACAGGTCGAACGGGGAGGAAGCGATGCGCGTCATATCGCGAAAGCCACCGGCCGCCAGCTGGAAAAAGGTGGCGTCGCCCTTACTCCGTTCAGCCGCTGTGTTGACCAGTAGCACGGCCAGTAGCTGGGGCAGGTGACTGACTGTAGCTGCAATGGCATCGTGGCGTTCAGCATCAAGCAAAAGCACCCGGGCACCCAGTAGCTGGATCAGCTCCAGGAGATCGCGGTGCTCCTGTTGAAGGGTCGTAGCGGCGTCGCTGGACGGAGGACACAGCACATAGGTGGCATTCTCGAACAGGAACGGATCGGCATTGGCCAGACCGCGTCGCTCGGAGCCGGCCATGGGATGGCCTCCGATAAAGAAGACGGTTTCGGGTAGCATCTCGCGGGCGTGGGCCATGATCGGGCGTTTGACGCCGCAGACGTCGGTTACTCGCGCGCCCGGTTTCAGGTGCGGGCCTATCTCTTCCAGCAGGTATAGAATGCCTGGCAGGGGGGTCGCCAGCACGACCAGGTCGGCTTCGGCCACAGCCTCAGCAACGTCTTCGGCCACGGCATCCACAATGCCAAGGCTGCGGGCTTGCGCGAGCACTTCGCGGCGGTCGAAGGCCGTCAGGTGCAGTGTCGGCCGTGCCCGCTTCCAGGCCATTGCCAGCGAACCCCCGATCAGGCCGAGTCCGCAGATCGTAATCCGCTCGATCATGGCTTAGAAAAACATCAGTTTCATGCAGAAGACAGAACCGCCGGATTTTAGAAACTCGCTGGTATCCAGTTCAATCGGCTCGAAGCCGGCTGCGCGGAGCCGGGCGACGGTTTCGGTACAACCCTGCTGGATCAACACATGACGACCATCGGGGCAGTGGGCATTGCAGGCCAGAAGTTTGCGGGCTTCGTGTTCAGGCACCGGTATCAGGTTAGGAATCAGTCGCTGTAGCAGGGCACGTCCTTCCTCATCGAAAGCGGCCGGTACGTACAGGGCTGTGCCGGCGTCGAGCAGACTCAGACAGGTATCCAGATGATAGAAGTCCGGATCGGTCAGGCGGAGTGCGACCACGCGGACTTCCAATGTTTGCGCAAGCCACGCATAGATGGTCCGATCGGTACGGAAGCCGTAGCCACCCCAGAGCAGGGCATGGCCCGGATGCCAGAGCGCATCGCCCATTCCTTCAAAGCTGCCCGGTACGTTTTCTGGAATAGAAACGAGGACATAGCCCTGTTGCCCGAAGAAGTGAGCCACGTGGGGAACTTCGGCACGTCGCTGAGGAGCATGCATACGGCTGAGCACAACGCCCCGCTGGTCATTTGTCCGTCGAAAAGGGAGCGTCTGGTTGGCACAGAAGACCATATCGGGCAGCTCCGGCACGCCCTTCAATACATGCACCTCAAAACCCAGTTGCTGGTAGGTATCGCGCAGCGCCGCCCATTGACGAGCAGCCCGTGCCCGATCTACTTTACCAACGTGTCCTTCCATGTAGGGGTTGATCACGTACACTACGTCGAAGTGGTCGGGCGACACCATGAGCACCTGCCGCGGAGGAGGCATCGGAGGCGTCGTTTCAACGGTAAAATCCAGCTGGTCAGCTTCCCAGTAAACCATGGGTTCCATTTCGTTCAAGCAGTTCTTGTAGCGGAGGCCTTCTGCCTGGAAGTTAAAGCCTGAATTCGACAGGGGGTAGCTTGTTCGCTTCCTGCATGTAGATGGTACGCCGCGAGAAATTTGAATGTCCGGGTCTCGGCGCTGGGGAGCATGCTGCAGATGCTGCTTGATCTTGAACAGCTCGTCCGGGCGTACCGGAAGGTGAGGGCCTGCTTGCCAGCGTTCGGGATGACCCACGTGCAAGCACAGGCTGGATCGTATCGAACGAGACGGCCTGGCTCATGGTTACGCTGGAAGGGCTTCCGAGTGCCAACCCCCAACATCAGCGGGCATGAGGTGACCACGTGCTTTATTTTTTGTCGGTCAACGCTGCCAGACCAGGTAGTTCTTTGCCTTCGAGAAACTCCAGCATGGCACCACCGCCCGTCGAGACATGGCTGACCCGATCGGCGTAGCCTGCCTGGGTAATGGCAGCTACCGAGTCGCCACCGCCCACTACGGTCAGGGCTCCGCGGTCGGTAGCTTCGGCCAGGGCCTCGGCTATGGCGAAGGTTCCCTTGGCAAAGCGGGACATTTCAAAGACGCCCATGGGACCGTTCCAGACTACGGTGCGCGCCTGAAGGATTTCCGCGCGGTATTGCTCGACGGTCTTCGGCCCGATGTCCAGGCCCATGAGGCCGTCTGGAATATCGCCTTCGACCACTTGGGCGGGCGCCTCGTTGGAGAACGCAGGGGCCACCACGTGATCGGCCGGCAGCAGGATTTTGCCGTCTGCTTCTTCATAGAGCTGGCGTGCTTCTTCCAGGCGGTCTGCTTCCACCCGCGAGGCCCCGACGCCGTGACCCAGCGCCTTCAGGAACGTGTAGCTCATGGCACCGCCGATGAGTAGCCGGTCGACACGCGGCAGCAGGTTCCGAATCACCCCGATTTTGTCGGAGACCTTGGCACCGCCCAGGATGGCCACGAACGGATGTTCGGGCTGGTCGAGCAGGCGGCTCAGATACGCCACCTCTCGCTTCATCAGGTAGCCCATGGCTGCCTGCTTGACATAATGGGCCACGCCTTCGGTGGAGGCGTGTGCACGGTGGGCCGAGCCAAAGGCATCGTTGACATACACGTCGGCCAGTTCGGCCAGCTGACGTGCCAGCTCCGGATCGTTTTTGGTTTCACCCGGATGGAAGCGGGTGTTCTCCAGCAGCAGCACCCCCCCTTCAGGCATGCTGTGGATTGCCTGGCGGACGAGCTCGCCTACGATATTGCTCACAAAGCGAACGCGCACGCCCAGCAGCTCTTCCAGGCGGCGGGCCACCGGTGCCAGGCTGTATTTGGGGTCAGGCTGTCCTTTGGGACGGCCCAGATGACTCATCAGGATCACTTTGGCACCGGCCTGCATCAAGGCGCGGATCGTGGGCAGGGCCTCCCGGATGCGTGTGTCGTCGGCAACGATCAGATTGCCCTGTTCGTTTTCTTTCAGAGGGACGTTGAAATCGACGCGGACCAGCACGCGCTTGCCCTTAAGGTCCAGGTCATCGATGGTCAGTTTGTGGCGTGTGGACATGGCCAGCAGGGGTTTGATCCGGGGATGCACGAAAAAGGGAGAACGGAGGACGACCGGACGGCCCTTCCGTTCTCCCCGCAACCGTTTCACCCAGGAGACTCATCCGGTCGTTTCGGCAACAGCCATCAACTTGCCGACCAGATCTACGGTACGGCAGGCATATCCCCACTCGTTGTCGTACCAGCCCACCACCTTGACCAGGTTACCTTCAATCACCATGGTCGAGAGACTGTCGAAGATGCAGGAATGGGGGTTATGGATGATATCCGACGAAACGATCGGATCTTCAACGTACTGCAGGATACCTTTCAGCTCATTTTCGGCCGCTTTGCGGAAAGCTTCGTTGACTTCCTCGACGGTGACTTCCTGGGCCAGCTCCGCCGTGAAGTCGGTGATGGAGCCGTCGGGCACGGGCACACGTAGCGCAAAGCCGTCGAGTTTGCCTTTCAGGTGAGGCAGCACCAGGCCAACGGCCTTGGCAGCGCCCGTTGTAGTCGGGATGATCGACAGCGCTGCCGCCCGGGCACGGCGCAGGTCGCTGTGGGGGGCATCCTGAAGCCGCTGATCGGCCGTGTAGGCATGCACGGTGATCATAAAACCACGCCGCACGCCGAACGTGTCGTCGAGCACCTTGACCATGGGGGCCAGGCAATTCGTCGTGCAGCTTGCATTCGAAACGACCTGCTCTTTGCCCGTCAGCGTATGATCGTTCACGCCAATCACAATGGTTGCGTCGACCTCGCCTTTGGCGGGTGCCGAAATGATGACCTTTTTAGCACCGGCCGCCAGGTGCTGCGCCGCTTTTTCCCGGGAGCGGAAAACCCCTGTCGATTCGATCACCACGTCGCAGTCCAGCTCGCCCCAGGGTAGATTGCTGGGATCGCGTTCGCTAAAGACCCGAAACCGCTCCCCATCAATTACCAGCTCGTCGCCCTCTACGCGGACCTCACCCGGGAAGGGGCCGTGGATGGAGTCGTACTTGAACAGATGCGCCAGCGTGGCCGCATCGGTGATGTCGTTGACGCCTACCACATCGATCTGGTCGGTCAGTTTTCGTTCCAGGATGGAACGCAGGACCAGCCGTCCGATACGGCCAAAACCGTTAATGCCCAGCTTGATCGCCATGGTTCCATTCTCCATTTGTTGTACAGATTACGGGGATGCCTCTTGTTAAGGATAAGCGTAAAGTGGCCCTCGGACGCGAAGGCTTGACGGAATTTAACGAAAATCTGAGCAAAATACGTGTAACAAAGCAGGGAAACGTTCGTGCAGGCCAGCGTTGAAGCAACGTCCGTTGTTTATCTGTCCGAAGAGAACTATTTTAGCACATTACACAGAAAATCAAGTTCAGAAGACCGACATGGCTGTTGCTTCGCGTACGGCAACTTCGAAGCGCAAGGGACTGCGCGAGGATACGATTGTTACGTTTTATGCGCGCTGGCTGGATTTTTACTACCGCCATCGTAAGCAGCTCTATGTGGGGCTGGCAGTTGTTGTAGTGGTCGTGCTGGGGGGGATTGGTTACGCGTACTACCAGCGACAGCAGGAGCAGCGCGCCCAGCAGCTGCTGGGCGAGGTGCTTCCCCTCTACGAACAGGGTAAGTACCGGGAGGCGCTGGATGGCGCCGATGGGCACTCCGGATTGCTGGAGCTGGCCCGCGCTTACGGCAGCACGAACGCAGGCAACCTGGCCCGTTTCTACGCGGCCGATGCCCTGTACCGCCTGGGCGAGTATGAGCAGGCGTTGACCTTGTGGGCGGCCTTTGACAGTGACGACCCCATGCTGGCAGCGGCCGCCCTGGCCGGACAGGCGGCCGTCTATGAAAACAACGGCGAACACGCGCGCGCTGCCGAACTGTATCGCCGGGCCGCCGATCGCTACGACAATCCGGTCGTGACCCCGCACTACCTGCTGCGGGCCGGACGGAACTACGAGGCGGCCGGTAATCTGGAGGCAGCCCGACGCATGTATGAGACGCTCCGGGAGCGCTATCCGGACGCTACGCAGGCTATCGAGGCTGAGATCGCCCTGGCCCGTATTGCTGCCCGTGCTTCGCAGCCATCCTGAGCCGGATCCCTCTTTCTATGGCGGCCACCATCCTGGTTGTTGACGACGAACGTAGCATCCGGCGTACACTTCGAGAGATTCTGGAATACGAAGGATACGCGGTGGAAGAAGCCGTCGACGGTGAGGAGGCGCTGACAAAGCTGCGCGAAGATCGCTACGATCTGGTGCTGCTTGACATCAAGATGCCGCGCCGCGACGGCATGGAAGTACTGCGCACGCTGGCAGCCGAGCAACCCGAGCTGCCTGTCGTGATGATTTCAGGCCACGGTACGATTGAGACAGCGGTTGAGGCCACACGCCTGGGCGCCTTCGATTTTATTGAAAAGCCCCCGGACTTAAACCGTCTGCTGCTAACCGTTCGGAATGCGCTGGAACGCGGGCAGCTCCAGACCGAGAACCGGCGCATTCGGCAGGTGCTGACCGAACGCTGGGAAGGCGAACTGACACCCATCCTCGGGGAGAGTCCGGCCATCAAACAGGTAATCGCGACGATCCACCGGGTAGCGCCGACCGAGGCGCGCGTGCTCATTACGGGCGAGCCTGGTACGGGCAAGGAGCTGGTGGCCCGCTGGTTGCATCATCTTTCTGGCCGCAAAGAAGGTCCTATGGTGGAGGTGAACTGTGCGGCCATTCCAAGTGAATTGATTGAAAGCGAGCTGTTCGGGCACGAGAAAGGGGCCTTTACCGGAGCGACCCGCCTGCGCATAGGTAAATTCGAACAGGCCCACGGCGGCACGCTGTTTCTCGACGAAATCGGGGATATGAGCCTGGCGGCGCAAGCCAAAGTGCTCCGGGCGCTTCAAGAAAATCGGATCCAGCGGGTAGGGGGCGAACGATCCATCGCGGTCGATGTGCGTGTGGTGGCCGCCACGAATAAAGATCTCTGGCAGCTGGTCGAAGAAGGAAAGTTTCGAGAAGACCTGTATCATCGTCTGAGTGTTATTCTCATCCACGTACCTCCCTTGCGAGCGCGGCGCAACGATATTCCGATCATTGCCCGGTATGCCCTGGAGCAACTGGCGCGTCGTAACGGTATGCCACCGAAGGAATTTGAGCCGGCCGCCCTGGAGCAGCTCAAGCGATATGAATGGCGAGGCAACGTGCGCGAGCTGTACAATGTCGTGGAGCGGCTGCTGATTCTGAGTGACGGACCGACGATCACCGCACGCGACGTGCAGCGCTACGTACATCCGGGCAGTAGTTCAGGGGCGGGATCGCTCCAGGAGCTGATCGAGCGTTATCCGACGTTTGCAGCGTTTCGCGACGCGGCTGAAAAATTGTTTCTGGAACACAAACTGCGTGAATTTGGCTGGAACATCAGTAAGACGGCCGAAGCGATCGGCATTCAACGTTCGCATCTGTATAACAAGCTGGCCAAGTACGGTCTCCAGCGCGAAGCGTGAGGACGCATGCCCCTGCTCGAAGTCATCAACCTGTGGAAGAGTTATCCAACGGGTGCCCGTGAGCGCTTGCAGGTATTGCAGGGGCTGGAGCTGACCGTAGAAGCCGGTGAGGTCGTGGCCATTGTAGGGGAAAGCGGCACGGGTAAAAGCACGCTGCTGCATTTACTGGGGGCGCTGGATCGGCCGGATCGGGGCGAAGTGCGCTACAAAGGACGCAACATCTTTGAGCTGGACGACGAAGCACTGGCTGCTTTCCGCAACCAGACCATCGGATTTGTCTTTCAGTTTCACCATCTGCTACCGGAATTTACGGCGCTGGAAAACGTCGCCATGCCGGCGCTTATCCAGGGGCGAACGCTCCGCGAAGTGCGCTCCCGTGCACTGGAGTTGCTGGCCCTACTGGGAATGGCTGATCGTGCCCATCATCGGCCGTCGATGCTTTCCGGGGGCGAACAGCAACGGGTAGCCGTGGCACGGGCGCTTATGAACCATCCGGCCGTCGTGCTGGCCGACGAACCGACCGGTAACCTTGACGTGCGCACTGCCGAAACCCTCCACCATGAGATCCTGCGTCTGAGTCGCGAAGTCGGTCAGACATTTGTCATCGCCACGCATAACCTGGCACTGGCAGCCCTGGCCGATCGGGTGTTACGTCTCGAACAGGGACGCCTGGTTCCCGAGTCGATCCCCTCCTGAACGTCTGGGCCTACCTGGCGTAAAAACGGACCGAGAAATTCATAACTGCTGGTGAAAGCATCATGGCCGAACCGGTGGTACTGGATCCGGCGGTCGGGTATATCGACGTTCCTCTTGATCCCTCGCTGGACCTGATCGCAGAAATCAACCGGCTCCGGAAAGAAAAAAATGCGATCATCCTGGCGCACTACTATCAGGAGCCGATTATCCAGGACCTGGCCGATTATATTGGTGATTCGCTGGGGCTGTCGCGTAAGGCGGCCGAAACCGACGCCGACCTGATCGTCTTTGCCGGCGTGCATTTCATGGCCGAGACGGCCAAGATCCTTAATCCCGATAAGAAGGTAGTGATTCCGGATCTGAACGCCGGCTGTTCGCTGGCCGATAGTTGTCCGGCCGACGCATTTGCTGCTTTCAAGGCGCAGTATCCGGATCACATTGTCGTCTCCTACATCAACTGTTCGGCAGCCGTCAAGGCGCTCAGCGACGTTATCTGCACCTCGTCTAATGCCGAGCACATCATCCGTCAGATTCCACCCGAGCAACCCATCATTTTTGCGCCAGACCGTAATCTGGGGCGCTATCTGATGCGTAAGACCGGTCGTGAGATGGTGCTCTGGGAAGGCGTCTGTATCGTGCATGAGACCTTCAATGAAAAAAAGATCTTGCAACTGAAGGCGCGCTATCCAGATGCCCTGGTGCTGGCCCATCCGGAGTGTGAGGAGGCTGTGCTGCAGCATGCCGATTTTATCGGCTCCACTTCGGCCATCCGTCGCTTTGCGCGCGAAAGTGCGCACACGACCTTTATCGTGGCGACCGAGGAGGGCATTCTGCATCAGATGCGTAAGGATTGTCCGGAGAAGACATTTATCCCGGCGCCGCCCGACAATGGCTGTAACTGCAGTCAGTGCCCGCACATGCGCCTGCACACGCTGGAAAAGCTGTACCTGGCGCTGCGCTACGAACAACCCGAAATCACCATGGACGAGGAGCTCCGGCAGCGGGCGCTGCGTCCGATTCTGCGCATGCTGGAGATGAGCCGGGACATCCGGTAGCTACAGGGTCCAGCGAAAGCCTACCATGGGCTCAAAACGGCGTTGTACCAGGTAGCGTCGGGTACCATCAGGAGCCGGGCGCAGGCGTTCGAACGTGTAGCGTGCGTGGATCAGCAGCCAGAGCAGACGGCTCAGACGGTAGCGCACCTCAAACAGGAGCCAGCTCTGATCCCCCATTTTCTGCAGGAGGGAGAAGAAGTCGCTCAGGCCGGCACGGCTGATTCCTGTCTGAAACCGCAGCTCACGCGTGCGCAGGAACAGTCGCAGATGGAATGTGCTGAGGCGCTGGGTACCGTAATGGCGACGGAAAAAGTACCAGAGCTCGAAGCTGTAAGGAAAGAGCAGGTGAATTTCAAGAAAAAACGCGTTGCCTCCCCGCGCCTCATCGAGGGCAACGCCAGCGTAACGGTTGACGCTCGGAGGAGCGTCGGACGCCAGAATACGGGCCTGCAGATTGTGCACCGGATAGAACGGCCCCACAAAGCCAGGCAGAAACGCCTCGCCGTCATAATCCAGCCCCAGGCGAAGCTGAAAGGTCATCAGATCGATAAAGTTGGGACTCTGGAAGGCGGTGCCCAGGCGTAGCCCACTGCCGTAACGGCGGTAGTGAGCCAGGCTGACGAAGGGCATCAGGGCGAAGGAGTGGGCCCGCAGCGTGTTGAAGGTCAGATCGACGTTGAACGCCTCGAAACGGGCAGGCGAACGAAAGGCTGGATCACGCACGTAGCTAAAGCCCAGCGTGAAGGACTGGGTCCGGGAATCGGTCGCCCAGAAGAAAGGACGCAGGCCGATACGCAGGCCGGCCACCTGATCGGTCAACAGATCGGCGGTAAAAAATTCCAGATCGAGGAAGCGGTCGGACCAGCCCAGCTCCAGCCCAATGGTGCGGTCGTCCCAGGCCGTTGTGGTATTGAAAAAATCCACCACGTGTCCGGTGCCCAGCCGCGTGCGGGTCAGGGGGCCCAGGCGCAGATGTACGGGACGATAGCGCGGCGGATTGTAGCGCAGAAAATCAATCAGCCGCAGTACATCGTAGGGGCTGTCGAAGTCCGGTCGGTAGGCGCCGTACAGGCCGGTGCGCAGCGCAGCGTCAAGACGGCCCGTGAGGGAGCGGGTAACGAAGGTAAGCACCCAGCGCGTGCCCAGTCGCCAGTGGGCGCCGATCAGAGAGGTACCGCCCCATCCTTCCAGCTGCTGGAGGCGACGCCACCAGACGCGTTGTACCTGCTCGGCCGGGTCGTCGGCCGAACCAAAACGAAATGGCTGCCAGAGCGTCTGCGCCTGAAGCGGCGCCATGTACAAAAGCAGCCATCCGAAAACGAACCAGAAGAGGCGCAGCGGCATAGGCGACAGCTACCGGCGTCCGATCTAAAGATACGCGATATGGTGGTAAAGAATCCCTGTCAAGCTGTACGCAGCGCGGAAACCCGTACGGTCAGCTGGTCATTTAGGTGTTTCTCGGTGTGGGGCAGAGAGGAACCACGGTGTCATGCTGATTGAACGCTTACCCCTTTTTCCGCTGGAGGTGGTGCTGTATCCCGGCGAACAACTCCCCTTGCACATTTTTGAACCCCGGTATCGCACCTTGATTTCTCGCTGTATCGAGACAGATCAGCCCTTTGGCATCGTGCTGGCCGAGGCGGGCAAGCTGGCGCAGGTGGGATCGCTGGCGCGCGTTACCCGGGTGTTGACCCGCTATAGTGATGGCCGTATGGATATTCTGGTGACCGGGGAGGACCGTTTCCGGATCACGCAGCTCTATTCAGCGCAGCCTTACCTGACGGCCGATGTTGAGCGGATCGTCGAACCCTGGGAGACGCCGAAACAGGCGCTACGCGAACGCCTGATCACCCAGCATATGCGCCTGCTGGAGCTGGTCGGTCGCACCGTGCGCCCGTCACGCTATCAGAACGTGCGCTATCTTTCCTACGTAATTGCTCCCAATGCCGGGCTCACCCTCCAGCAGCAACAGGAAGTGTTGGAGTTGCTGACAGAGAATGAACGGATAGCGTATCTTGTGGCACATCTGGAACGACTGCTGCCGCAGGTGGAGCAGATGGAAATGGTACGACGGCGGGTGCAGTCGAACGGACATTTTCCAGAAGGTAGAACATCCGATCCACCGAAGTAACGGAGTCGGTACGATGCCACGCATTGGATGCTATACGCTCTATACGGTAGAGACCGGTCGTTTTCGCCTGGATGGGGGTGCAATGTTCGGCATCATCCCCAAACCTTTGTGGGAGCGCTATGCACCGGCTGACGAGCGCAATCGCATTCTGTTGAACATGCGTTGCCTGTTACTGGAAGGCAACGGTCGCCTGATTATGATTGACAACGGCATCGGGGATAAACTGGATGCCAGGTTTCGCGACATTTATGCCGTCGATCATGACTACGCCGAGCTCCATCGTTCGCTGCATCGACTGGGCTTTTCAGCAGCCGACATCACCGACGTTATCCTGACGCACCTGCACTTTGATCACTGCGGTGGCAGCACACGACGCGTGGGGGATCGGCTGGAAGTTGCCTTTCCAAAGGCCATCTTTCATGTGCAGCGGCGTCACTGGGAATGGGCGCGGAATCCCAATCTCCGCGAGCGGGCATCGTTTTTGCCAGAAAATCTGGAGCCGCTGGAAGCTTCCGGACAGCTCCGGCTGCTGGAGGGACCGGGGGAAGTGCTTCCGGGCATTATGGTAGAGGTAGTCAACGGACATACCGAAGCGCAGCAGATTGTGCGCATCGAAGGGCCGGAGGGAACGCTCGTCTTCGTGGCCGATCTGATTCCGACAACAGCACATATGCGGCCGGTCTGGAACATGGGCTACGACGTTCGGCCGCTGGTAACTATCGAGGAAAAATTGGCTTTTCTGGATCGGGCCGAAGCGAACGGCTGGCACCTGTTCTTCGAGCACGACCCGGAAGTCGCTGTAGTCAGTCTGAAGCGGACGGAGCGGGAAGTGGCGGCGGTACATCCACGTCCGCTGGCCGAAATCTTCTAAGGCTATGTGTGCAGCAGAAGCATCGGACACGATCCTGCTGGTCACCGACACCACGGCACCGTCTTCAATTGTCCATCTGCTTACCAAGGCCGGCTGGAAGGTACAGACCTGCCTGCCCGAGGAAATGGCCCGGCAGCTGGCGCATGAACACGTGCGTGGAGTAATCGTGCGGGTTCATCCAGACCGGGAAGCAGCCTGTCTGCAGACGCTGGGGGCCGCACCGGCACGCCCCGTGCTGCTGCTCACCGAATCGGAAGGGGGGCGTCAGGCGGTGGCCGCGGCACAGGCGGGGTGGCTGACAGCAGCTGCTCCGGACCAGATCGCGCAAGTGGAGGCCTGGGTGCAGCGGCTGACCGCGGCCGGTGCCACCTCGACGGCTGCACAGCTCCGTCATCTACGGCAGGCGCTGTCTCGGCTCAATCATGACCTGAAAAATCCGCTGGCGATTATCTCAGGCAATGCGCAATTTTTGCAGGAGCTGCTTCGCATGCGGGGCGGTGATCCAGAACTGGAGGGACCCGTGGCCGACATTGAGGAGGCCTGTCGCCAGATCTACACCTTGCTCCAACGGCTGGTCGCGTTGCGAGATTCGCTGCCCGCCTGATAGGTGCATCGATTATGCATCAGGCCGGATGGCGTCATCCTTGGGTGGATTTTCATAAACTGTAACCGGTTCCGGTGAGGAACCCCCCTGCCGAGGGTCCGTAGAACGGCCCCAACAACGATGTTCTTACCAGCTCATCCAGAAGGGTGGAGGGACCAGGCCCTGTGAAGCCCTGGCAACCGTCCCGTTAATCGTCGGGAGACGATGCGGGAAAAGGTGCCAATTCCTGCCTCGCACGACCGCGAGGGGAGATGAGCTGTTCAAGGCAATGCCATGAACAGTGGACCTCTTCCGCGGATGGGCGTGCGGGAGAGGTTTTTTCATAACCGCCTGGCATGCCGTCCGTCGTGCATGGGCCTGTGGCCCATCCGGCCTTCAGGGTGAGTTGGTCTGCGTCGGAAGTCTCACCCACCAACCGTCCACAGGCCCATGCGTCAGCCATCTAACTTTCGCTTTGAGACCCTTCAGGTTCACGGTGGTCAGGAACCCGATCCCGCAACCGGTGCCCGTGCCGTGCCTATCTATGCTTCGACCTCCTTTGTCTTCAAAGATGCCGACCACGCTGCCCGGCTGTTTGCCCTGCAGGAGTTTGGCAACATCTACTCCCGCATCATGAATCCCACCAACGACGTGTTTGAGCGTCGCGTGGCGGCTCTGGAAGGTGGCGTGGCCGCGCTGGCTACTTCCAGCGGACAGGCTGCCCAGTTCCTGGCACTGACCACACTGGCCGAAGCCGGGGACAACATCGTATCGACCAGCTATCTCTATGGCGGCACCTACAACCAGTTTAAGGTTTCCTTTCCGCGTATCGGCATTCAGGTGCGGTTTGCCTCAGGTGATGATCCGGATTCGATTGAATGCCTGATCGATGAGCGCACCAAGGCCGTCTACGTTGAGACGATTGGCAATCCGCGCTTCAACATTCCGGACTTCGAGCGGCTGGCTGAAATTGCCCATCGCCATGGCGTACCCCTGGTGGTGGACAACACCTTCGGAGCCTGCGGCTACCTGTGCCGCCCTATCGAATATGGAGCCGATATTGTCGTACATTCGGCCACGAAATGGATCGGTGGGCATGGTACCACGATCGGTGGGGTGATTGTCGATGCGGGGACCTTTCCGTGGAATAATGGGCGCTTTCCGAGCTTCACCGAGCCCTCGCCCGGTTATCATGGCCTGAACTTCTGGGAAACGTTTGGACCCGAGGGCGTGCTGGGGGTCAACGTGGCCTTTATCATGCGGGCGCGTGTCGAAGGCATGCGTGACTTCGGGCCCTGTCAGCATCCCTTTGGCGCATTTCTGTTGTTGCAGGGGCTCGAGACGCTTTCGCTACGGGTGCAGCGGAGTTGCGACAACGCTCTGGAACTGGCCCGCTGGCTTCGTGAGCAGCCGCAGGTAGCCTGGGTAAGCTATCCGGGGCTGGAAGATCATCCCTATCACGAACGGGCCAAAAAGTATCTGCGCCATGGTTTCGGAGCTGTGTTGGCCTTCGGGTTGCGTGGAGGATATGAGGCCGGACGTGCCTTTGTCAGCAACGTACGGCTGGCCAGCCTGCTGGCGAACGTGGGGGATGCCAAAACGCTGGTGATCCATCCAGCTTCTACTACTCATCAGCAGCTGACGGTCGAAGAGCAGCGGGCTGCCGGCGTGACGCCCGACATGGTGCGCGTCTCGGTGGGCATCGAGCACATTGAAGACCTCAAGGAAGACTTCGCGCAAGCGCTGGCCCGCATTCCCAAAAAGGCTGCAGCCTGAACCTGAACTCCCGCATCGGAGCAGCCATGACGCAAACGTTTGGGCTTGCTGAATTTGTGTTGGAAAGCGGCCAGGTGTTGCGCCAGGTGCAGGTGGCCTACCGAACCTGGGGGCGCCTGAACGCGGACGGCACCAATGCGCTGGTGGTCTGTCATGCATTGACCGGAAGTGCAGACGTTGACCAGTGGTGGAGCGATCTGCTGGGGCCCGGACGTGCGTTGGATACGGAGCGTTTTTTTGTCGTGTGTGCCAACGTGCTGGGTTCTCCTTATGGCACCACGTCGCCGCTGACGATCAATCCGGACACCGGACGCCCCTACGGGCCAGCGTTTCCACGGGTCACTATCCGCGACACGGTTAACCTGCATCGCAAGCTGCTGGAGCATCTGGGCGTACGACAGGTGGCCGTCGTCGTCGGCGGCTCCATGGGGGGGATGCAGGTGCTGGAGTGGGCTTTTCAGGGCGATTTTGTGCGGGCGATCATCCCGATTGCCGTGGGCGGACGGCATTCGGCCTGGTGTATCGGCTGGAGTGAAGCCCAGCGGCAGGCCATCTACGCCGATCCACGCTGGCGTGGCGGTCACTATGACCCGGATGATCCGCCTGTGCATGGCCTGGCTACGGCTCGTATGATAGCCATGATCTCGTATCGCTCCTATCAATCCTTTACAGCGCGCTTTGGCCGCCGTCGTATGGTTCGGGGAGGACAAACGCTTTTTGCGGTGGAAAGCTATCTGCACTACCAGGGGGAAAAGCTGGTGCGCCGGTTCGATGCGAACTGCTATGTGCGACTTACGCAGAAGATGGACTCGCACGATGTGTCGCGTGGGCGGGGACCATATCCGGAGGCGCTGGCCGAAGTGCGCCAACCTGCCCTGATTGTCGGGATCGACTCCGATGTACTCTATCCGCTGGCCGAGCAGGAGGAACTGGCAACGCATCTGCCCAATGCTTCGCTCTACGTGCTGCACTCGCCTCATGGACACGATGCGTTCCTGATCGAAACGCAAACCCTTAACGAAGTGCTACGCGAATGGATTGCCGCAAACGTTCCGGTAGGGGCGGCGCCCAGCCCCTGGCCTTCCAACCCAACCACCGCCTGAAGGTACTCAAATTTGGCGGGACGTCGGTCGGCTCGGCTGAACTGGTTGCGCGCGTGGCCGAGCTGATTGCCCGGGCGTCGGCCACCCATCAGGTCGTGGTCGTGGTGTCGGCTGCCGCCGGCGTCACCAACGAGCTGGCCGCTGCCTGGGAGGCACTCCAGCAGGGGATGCTGGACGTGCCCACGTTGCTGGCCCAGCTACGCCGACGACATCGGTTGCTGGCGCAGGTGCTGCAGGAGCATCCGGCCCTGCGGCGCGGTTACCTGGTCACCCTGGAAGAAGCGCTGGTGCGGCTGGCCCGTGTGCTGGAGATAGCTCGGTATGATGCGGATCCGGCCTGGCACGATGAGGTGCTGGCCACCGGCGAACGTCTGATGGCGCCGTTGCTGGCGGCTCGGCTCAGAGCATGCGGGTTGAAGGCGTTTGCGCAGGATGCTACTGCGCTGATCTGCACCGATGCGCAATATGGGGAGGCGAACGTCCAGCTGGAAGCTACGCGCGAACGCCTGCATCGCTGGTTTGCCCGCATCGGCCGACAGGTAGTACCGGTCGTTACCGGCTTCATCGGGGCCACGCCCGAGGGACGTACCACCACGCTGGGGCGTGGCGGAAGCGACTACTCAGCCGCCCTGCTGGCGGCGCTGCTCGGGGCCGAGGTGCTGGAGCGCTGGACAGATGTAGACGGACTCTATGCGAAAGATCCCCGTAAATATCCCGATGCCTGCCGCTACCAGACGCTGGTGCTCGAAGAAGCCTGGGCCTGGAACCATGCAGGCAAACTGGGCATGCATCGCAAAGCACTTGATCCGCTGGTGGCGGCAGGTATTCCGGTGCATATCCGTTCAACCATGACCCCCGAACGGCCGGGAACCTGGTTGCTGCCAGCCGATACCCCGCAGACCCTGGTCGGCTGAAAGTTTGGTCCTGTTAACCCCCAAACCCGAAACGCATCCATGATACGTTCCAAGTTTCGTGTAGGTATTCTCGGCGCTACCGGCGCCGTTGGTCAGAAGTTTGTCGAACTGCTGGCCGATCATCCCTGGTTTGAAATCAGCGTGCTGGCCGCTTCAGAACGCTCAGCAGGCAAACGTTATCAAGAGGCCGTCAACTGGATCGGCAGCCGTCCCATTCCGCCACAGGTGGCCGAGCAGGAAGTGGTGCCGATTACGACGGACCTGGACTGCGACTTTGTATTTTCCGGGCTCAGCGCCAGTGTGGCCGGCGAGGTCGAAGGCCGGCTGGCCGAGGCCGGCTATCCGGTCATTTCAAATGCCCGCAACTACCGGATGCGGGAGGATGTGCCGTTGCTGATCCCGGAAATCAACCCCGAACATACGGCCCTGATCGAACGACAACCCTGGCGATCCAGGGGCGGCTTCATCGTCACGAACCCGAATTGCTCGACGGTGGGTCTTGTATGCGCGCTCTATCCGCTGGTCAAGGTGTTCGGGGTCGAGCAGGTGCAGGTCACCACGTTGCAGGCCCTCTCGGGCGCCGGCTATCCGGGCGTGCCCGCTCTGGATGCAACGGCTAACGTGATTCCGTTTATCGGCGGCGAGGAGGAGAAAATGGCCACCGAGCCCCGCAAGATTCTGGGGCGCCTGGTGGAAGGCCGCATTGAACCGGCTGCTCTTCGAATCAGCGCCCAGTGCAACCGGGTGCCGGTACTGGAAGGGCATCTGGAGTGCATCTCAGTCAAGCTGACGCGGCCAGCCGCGCCCGACGAAGTGCGTGAGGTGCTGCAGACTTTCCAAAGCCCGATCGCCGAGCTGGGGCTGCCAACAGCGCCTGCACAGCTTCTGCACGTGTTCGATGAGCCCCACTTTCCGCAGCCGCGCCGCCATGTCGAGCTGGGGCGAGGTATGACCGTCTCGATCGGACGCATTCGTTCCTGTGAGGTGTTCGATGTAAAGTTTGTGGCGCTGGTTCATAACACGATCCGTGGGGCAGCGGGGGGAGCTGTGCTCAACGCCGAGCTGCTGGTACATCAGGGCTACTTGAAACCGCGCCGCACGCCCGTCGTTGCCGAGGCCTGAGAGGCCTGGACAACGACCCGATATGGAGCAGATAACGATACGGCCGGCGCGCTGGGACGACGCCGAAGCCCTGGAGACGCTCTGGTGGCGATTGCTTGAAGAACAGGCCGCACTGGACCCTACGTTTGCCCCTGCCGCAGATGCGCGTCGTCGCTGGCGCAACGACTTTATGCTGTGGGTGCGCGATCGTATGTACCGACTACTGGTGGCTGAACACTCCCGTGAACTGATTGGCTTTATCTCGGCGCATCAGTGGAGCCCGCCCCCGATCTACCGGCAGGAGCTGGAAGTCTATATCAACGAGCTATACGTACTGCCAGGCTATCGGCGGCAGGGGATCGGCGCGCAACTGGTGGCGGCCGTACGCGCCTGGGCGCAGGAGATCGGGGCTGTACGGCTACGGCTGGGTGTACTGGCGGCCAACCGCGAAGGACTGGCTTTCTGGGAACGTCAGCAAGCTCGCCCCTTTTCAATCACGCTGACCATACCTTTGACGGATTTTCAAAGCCGAGCTCTGGAAACCTGAAGGCCCCTTTCAGCGATAAAAGGGCTTGCCAGCGGGTTGACAGGCCACGCAGAAAGTCGTATCATGAAGCCCGCTGGCAACGAGCGGAAGTAGCTCAGCTGGTAGAGCGTCTGCTTGCCATGCAGAAGGTCGCGGGTTCGAGTCCCGTCTTCCGCTCTACCCGCCTGTTCATGAGAACAGGCGGGTTTTTTTGTAACTCAGGGGGTAGCCGTTAGCGGCTGTGAGTGACGGCGCCAGCGAATGCGGTCACCTTCGAGAATGCCGTAGGTGTCCGTAAAACCGGCAGGCACCTCAACCACAAAACGGGCGGGGTAGTGTGAAGAGATCGTTTCAGCCGAGTAGGGGCGTGTGTACTTGGAAATTGAAACAATCTGCGAATCGCTATTGACAAAAATAATGTCGAGCGAAAGCGGTGTGTTGACCATCCAGAAGTTCTGCAACTCCTCTCGTTCGAAGATGAACAGCATCCCGCTACGTTCAGGTAGATGCGTGCGTTCCATAAGCCCGCGCTGACGGGCCGAGTCGGTTTCGGCAATCTCGATGGCAATGGTCACCAGGGTATCCCCGTCGCGCACGAAGGCCAAGCGTCCGTCTTCTCGGAAGGGAATTGATCGTTCCGGAGGAGCAGGAGGGGAAGAAGTACGCCGACAGCTCATCAGCAACAGCAATATACTCAAACACAGACTCAGCGCGACCGTCAGACGCATGGGAACATCGGGTTAGGGCGGCTGGAATACCTGACCATCGCCAGAAAATACGCTTTTCGCGATAGGGTTGCGTGAAAAAAAGCCCTCCGGTGAAGGAGGGCTCGTCAAGGGCGGAGTGTATCGCTATTGCGCTGGGATGAACGCTTTCAGGCGTGCGCCATCGAGCTGAAGGAGGCCGTCTTCCGAGAGAATGCGGGCAGATCCGGCAGCCGGTCCGAAGGCCAGCGTGAGCTTGCCGTTGGGCCCGTCGATCTTGATGACGATCACTTCCACGGTAGGCGTGCCGCCTTCGTCCAGCGTCTGGTCTTCGACCACGCGGAAGAAGAACTCGGTAACGCCTGGGCCACGCACTACATCGTCGTAGGTAGTTTCGGCGCCCAGGACGCGAAAGCCGGTGTCGCCCAGTTCAACGTCAACGGCACCGACGGCTTTCACCTTGGTACCCTGGGCTTCGATTGTGACTTGTGTGCCGGGAGCCAGAGGATTGCCCAGATGGTCGGTGAGTTGCAGCAGGTAGGATTGATCCAGGGTAGCCACCGGCGTCTGCGGCAAGCAGTTTCCCTGATCGTCGAGCATGCACAGCACGGCTACCGGAGGGCCGGAAAAGACAATAGGAATACTACGGGTGACGGGCTGCTGGTTACGGTCAGCAGTCGTGGCCGTAATGATGGCGATGCCGTCGGGAGGCAGAGGATTGGCCGCATAGAGAGTAACACTGCCCTGCCCGTTTGCGTCGGTCATGACTGAGCCCGTGATAACGCCGTGGGTGGTTGTAAAGTAGACGGCTGTACCGGGTTTGACTGGATTGCCGTACTGGTCGCCCACAATCACGCTGATCTCGTTCTCCAGGCCATAGGCCACCCATCCCGGGAAGTTGTATTGCGCAGGGGCCAGCGTGAAGAAAGCAGGGTCGGGCAGCCCCCCATGGATAGCCAGGCTTACGGGTTGGGAGCGGATCGTGCGGCCATCTACGGTGGCTTCGGCCACGACCTGTACGACGCCGGCTTTCGTACCGCTGGCCACATGCACGCGTACGCGGCCGCTGTTGTCGGTCAGAGCCTCGGTGGGAAACAGATACTCACCTCCGCCTGGTTGCACACCGAAACGGAAACGTACGCGCACCGCATGCTCCAGCACAACGGGGCGGCCCATGGAGTCCGCTACCTGAAAGACCAGTTCAGCCGTCTCCTTCGAGCCGCTTTCGCGCACGCCAATAGCCTGGTCCGATTGCGAGAGCAGCAGGATATTGGCCGCTTTGCCGGAGACCGGCTCTTCGGTGGCCGTGCGCGTCAGCCGGAGGACAGGTACCTCGATCGAGCGATCGGGGACGGCCAGTATCGGCAGCGAAGCAGTGCTATAACCGGTCTTGGTAGCGCTGACTGTCAGCTCCATAGTACTGTCGAGGGCCACTTCAAACCGGTAACGGCCCATCGAGTCGGTTTCGGTGATGAGTCCTTGCGGCTGCAGCTGCACCAGAGCAGCGATAATGGGATCGTTCGTTTCCGCATCGAGCACCTGACCGGTCAGTGTAACGATGCCGGCGGTTTCCTCCGGGGTTGTCTGGTCACAACCGACCCAGAGTAGCAAGGCAATCGACAACAGGCAAAAAATGCGTCGCATGGGTCGCTCTGTAAACCTGTGGTTTTGATGCTATTGGCAAAGACAAGCCTGTACTGGATGCTTCTCCGTGGGATATCGGCGAGGCATGCCCAGGCTTTAGCTACTGGCTGCAAATGCGGTGCCGCTCAGAGCAGACGGGTGACGATGGCGTCGCAGACGTGCCGTCCCTGACGACTCAGGCGGAGCTTTCCGTTACGGATGGGTTCGATCAGGCCTTCAGCTTCCAGTTCAGCCAGCTCATCCAACCGTTCGCCGAGCAGGTCTACCCCGTAGCGTTCGGCATAGTAGTCCAGGTCCAGTCCCTCAGCCGTACGTAGCCGCAGGAACAGGTACTCCTGTGCCAGCTGGTCGTAGGAAAGGCCTTCGCGGAACTCAAGCGGTAGATGGTGCTGGGCCAGCAGCGCTTCATAGCGTCGGATATTGCGGACGTTCGCCCAGCGGTAAGCCCCCGGTTCGGGCAACTGGCCCCACCAGAACGAGTGCGCCGAAGGACCAAAGCCCAGGTAGTTGCCGTGCCGCCAGTAGGTGTGGTTGTGGCGTGATTGATAGCCCGGACGGGCGAAGTTTGAGATTTCGTAATGTTCGTAGCCTCGCGCTTCCAGGTACTCCATCGCAAAGTCGTAGCAGGCCCGGTAGGTCTCTTCGTTGGCCGGCTGCACCTGGCCGCGTTCGACCTGCTTGTAGAGCACGGTGCGGGGTTCGATTGTCAGACTGTACGTCGAAACGTGTGGGATATCGCGGTCGGCGACTTTTTGCAGGTTGGCCATCCAGTATTCGAGTGGCTGTTCGGGCAGGCCAAAGATCAGATCCACGTTGAGGTGCTCGAAGCCAACGCGGCGGGCATCTTCGATGGCCGTTTCGGCCTGCCTGGCGGTGTGGGCCCGGTTCAAGAACTTGAGGTCGGCTTCGTAAAACGATTGCACGCCGATAGAAAGGCGGTTGATGCCAAGGCTGCGCAGACCACGCAGGTAATCAGGTGAAGCGTCTTCTGGATTGACTTCAAATGTTATTTCCTGAAGCGCTGACAGGTCGAAATGTCGATCCAGTTCGTTCAACACCTGGGCGACTTCTTCCAACGACAGGCGCGACGGCGTGCCCCCGCCAAAGTAGATGGTTTCGATGGGTTCGAGACGACCGTAGAGCTGACCATAATATGCGATCTCGGTGCAGAGCGACTGCACGAAGGTCGCATAGAGCCGCTGTCCCGTAACGAAATAAAAGTCGCAATAGATGCAGCGCTGTTTGCAGAAAGGAATGTGAAGGTAAAGTCCGGCCATGGTCCAGAGCTTGCGTGAACAACGGTTTTACGTGCACCTCTCCGCTCTCCCAAGCGAAGTTGCTGCAGGAAAGATACTCCTACAGGGGAATTCCTGCTTCAGCGGGGGTGACGCGTCTCCTTACAGAGGAGCCCCCGCCAGCGTCTTTGTAGGCGGCACCCTGTATCTCCCCTCACGGAAGGAGACTTAGGGTGTATATTTAGTTAAACGCCAGAAGGCGTACACTCTTCCAGTCGGGACATCTATGCTGGATTTTGTTCGTTTTCAGCAGCAGTTGCGCGGTTTTGCGGCCTATCAGCAGCAGCGGCGTGATCGGCTGCAAGAGAAACTGCAGGCTGCGCTGGAGGCCTGGCAACAGGTGGACGATGTAGAGGCGCTGCTGGCGGAGGTTGATCGCGTCCGACCAAGCTGGCTGGTTGCCCGGCCGCTGGGCGAGCGCCTGCAGGAGCGCGTGGCTGTGCCGGAGCGACCTGCGCAGGTGACCGTGGTGGCCGCCGACGGCTCGCAGATTTTTCCAGACCGGCACGTGGAGCCTCCGTGCTTTTTGCTGAATGTAGGACGGGTGGCCTTTCAACTGGGCACTTACGAGCCGGTTCGGATGGAATCGATCCCGCGTTTTTATTTCCGTCAGGAAGACGTGCAGGATTTGCTGGATGAGCGACTGGAGGCCGTTTCTGTCGAGATTGTCTCGGCATTGCGGGATGCCTTCGAGCTCGAGGCGTTGTTGGAGCTGGCCTGGGACGTACGGCGGGACGGTCGGCCGCTGGTGGCTCTGCTTGATGGCACGCTGATTCGCTGGATGATTCGTCGGTTGCATCAGCGCGAACTGGAAGAGGAGCTCGTTCGCCGTTATGTGGATCTGCTGGAGCAGTTCCAGCAAGCCGAGATTCCGGTTGCTTCGTACATTAGCATGCCCGGTGGGGCCGAAGTAGTGAACCTGCTCCGAGTGGCGCGGGATGAGTGTTCGTCTAATCCCCCCTCGCTCTTACTGGATGGATTGACCGACCGGCTGCTATTTGGCCACCTGCTACAGCCCGGCGAACGTTCTGGATTGTTCCTCTCAGGCTCACATATTCAGCAGGCTTATACCAGACATCGTATCGTGTTTACCTATGTGGCCGTACCGGGTCCGTATGGCATGGCCGAGATTGCCCGGGTCGAGTTTCCCGTCTGGGTGGCCGAAAAGGCAGACTGGGTCGACCTGGTACATGGCGTATTGCTGAAAGAATGCGAGAAGGGAGGAGGCTATCCCATGGTGCTCACCGAAGCGCATGAGCAAGCAGTGATTCGCGCTTCCGAGCGTGAGGTCTTCTATGAACTCATTGGTCGGCAGCTCAGGCGGCAGGGGCTGCCGGTCACGCAGTCACGCAAGCAGACCAGTAAGCGCCGACCCGTACTTTGAAGGAAAACAATGCCTGGACTATGAACCCCATAGGAGAGGTTATCGAATCGAACACGCGCCAGTTTGTGGCCGAAGTGCACCGGAATCAATCGCCGCCAGCCTTTGGTAGCTGGGTACAGGTAAAACAGCCAGAAGGGTGGACTCTTTACGGCGTGGTCAGCCATGTCGAGATGGGCAGCGTAGAGCCTGGCCGGCGGCCGGCCGCACTGGGGCTGTCGCGTGATGTGCTGCGCCGTGAAATGCCTCAGGTACTGGAGCTGATTCGTACGACATTTCGGGCTCAGGTACTGGCCTACGAGGAGGCCAACGGACGTATTCACCAGACGTTGCCTCCCTACCCGGCCGATATCCATGCGTTTGTCGAGGCCTGTCCGCCTGAAATCGTTCAACGCCTGGGTCCCCCCTACGACTTTCTGCGCACGCTTGTGCAGAATCCCGACACGGCGGTCCCTGTCGACGATCTACTGGTAGCTGTACTTCGTCAGATTCACAACGGCCATGGTGAGAGGGAACGCGCGCAGGCTCTCGTCGAGGCCGGTCGCGTACTGAGTCGCCTGTTACGCGACGATCACGAGCGGTTGCAGGCCATCCTGCGTCGTGTAGTGTGACTCAGAAAATCACGCCGATGCGGAGGGGCAGCACCACGTCCACCTTGCGCTCCCCGACGACCAGCGTGGGATTGAGCTCATAGAAAACCTGTGTCTCACGCAATAGCTGTACCCAGCCAAAGCCAAAATGGACAGTAGGGCCGCTTTCACCACGGTAGCGATCCGAAAGTGGGGCATAGGCTCCGAAGCCGCCCAGGACGTAAAACGCTTGATGGCCACGGGGAGGAAACGTTACAATCACCGAAAGCTGCGGATCAAACACATAGCTGGCTTCATCCCGGCCCCGAAAGATAAAGCCGGTAAAGCCCAGATCCACGGCCACGGAAAGATCCGCACTGACCGGTGCGGCAGCACGGGCACGTACGCCCACTCCCAGCCCTTCCGCTGTGGTCAGGAGGGCATTGAAGCCCAGCCCAACCCGGGTCTGGCGCTGCGCCACTACAGAACCTGTTGACATGAGCAACAGCAGGAAGACCAGAAGGCTTTGAGCATGCTTCATGGTAATTTTCACTTTCTTGTGGATGGATTGAACGGCAGAGAAGCACGACTGGTCACCAGACATATCGGGAATTTAGAAATTCCCCGGTATAGAAAAAGCATGGGCCTGTAAGGTCTTGTTGAAAGTTGATGTAACTCCTCTACCAGCGTGTACGTATCTTTTAGTACTATCTGAATCATGCAAAGGGAAGCGATCATGGATTTCTGGGAATTTGTATTATCTTTCTCCCTGGCTTTTGTGCTACCGCTTGCTGCGCTACACCTGGTGCTCAGCTATCGGCGCGAGAAGCTCAAGCTACGCCAGGGACCGTCGTTGGGGGCACGCGAACTGCAGCAATTGATACAGCAGGCTGTCGAGGAAGCGCAGCGGCCGCTACTGGCACGCATCGAAGCGCTGGAACGCCAGCTCAGGGCGCTTCCCGGGGAACGCGAGTCGACTACTCATGAGGGGTCGCCTCATCCAGAGGCTTCCTGAATAGCTAACGGCTGATCATCCTGCCGAAGATGGTTATGAAAAAGCCTGCGCATTTACTTAATGCTGTTCCGGTCACTGTTTCTGGCGGCGGTTTCCTGTCCTTTGCGGTGTGAGCGATTATGCGCTCTCTGACGCAGCGTTGCCAGCTGGCGACGCCAATCCAATCCTCTCAAAACAGGAGCTGGGAAGGCTGGTGGAAGAAGCGGTGCGGCGGGCGGTAACGCTGCGAGAAAGCTGGCGAGATCAAAGAAAGTGTCGGCTACTGCCGCCTTCTGTACTGCAGACTTCCCGTTGGGAAGCCGAATAGCCGGGCGCGGCGCAAGCCAGATCCGGATGACTTCAGGCAGTTCCGCTGACAATGGAATGAGGGATTGTCGTCTTGCGTTGACGGAAGTTGAAAGGCAAGCAAAAAGGCCGTCGGACGCTGGTCCGACGGCCTTTAGCGCCTTGTCCGTTCAAGCTCCGCTGGCAGCTTCCGCTTCAGCCATTGCTTTTTCTTTGCGTGCTTCAGCTCGCAGGTGGGCCTGGGCAGCTGCCAGGCGGGCGATTGGTACGCGGAAGGGCGAGCACGAGACGTAGTCGAGCCCGACTTCGTAGCAGAAAGCTACAGAAGCAGGGTCGCCGCCGTGCTCCCCGCAGATGCCCACCTTCAGGGAAGGCCGCGTGGCCCGGCCGCGTTCGGTGCCCATCTGTACCAGCTGACCGACGCCTTCCTGGTCGAGCGTCTGGAACGGATCGTCCTGCAAGATCTTGTGCTCCAGGTAGTAGGGCAGGAATTTGCCGGCGTCGTCGCGGCTGTAGCCGAAGGTGAGCTGCGTCAGGTCGTTTGTACCGAACGAGAAGAACTCGGCCACCTCAGCAATCTGATCGGCGATCAGCGCGGCCCGTGGCACTTCGATCATCGTGCCTACCAGGTATTCAACCCGCTCGCCTTTTTCCTGGAAGACCTTTTCGGCCGTGGCCTCGATCACCTGGCGTTGGTGCTCGAGTTCCTCGCGCGTACCTACCAGCGGTACCATGATCTCGGGATGTACCTCGACGCCTTCCTGCTTCAGTTCGACGGCTGCTTCCAGGATCGCCCGCGTCTGCATTTCGGTGATCTCCGGATAGGTAATACCCAGCCGACAGCCGCGATGGCCCAGCATCGGATTGAATTCCTTCAGCGCCTCTACTTTGGCCTGCACGGTTTCGACCGGAATGCCCAGCGCCTCGGCCAGCTCCTGCTGCTCTTTCTCGTCGTGCGGCAGGAACTCGTGCAGCGGCGGGTCCAGCAGCCGGATGGTGACTGGTTTGCCGGCCATTGCGCGAAAGATGCCCCGGAAGTCTTCCTTCTGATAGGGTAGGAGCTTGGCCAGCGCCGCTTTTCGTTCTTCGAGCGTCGAGGCCAGGATCATTTCTCGCATGGCCAGGATCCGGTCGCCCTCGAAGAACATGTGTTCGGTGCGGCACAGGCCAATCCCTTCGGCGCCGAACGCCACCGCCTTACGCGCATCCTGGGGCGTATCGGCATTCGTGCGCACGCCCAGCGTCCGGAACGTATCGACCCATTCCATGAAGCGGGCAAAGTCGCCCGAAAGCGAGGGTTCCACCAGTTCCTCCTTGCCAAGGATGACTTCGCCGGTGGAGCCATTGATTGAGATCCAGTCGCCTTCCTTGACGACCACCGCGCCCGCCCGGAAGGTCTTCGTCCTGTAGTCGATCACGATGTCGCTGCAGCCGGCCACGCAGGGCTTGCCCCAGCCGCGTGCTACGACGGCCGCATGGGAGGTCATGCCGCCACGTGAAGTCAAGATGCCCTCGGCGGCATGCATGCCGCCGACGTCCTCCGGACTGGTCTCCACACGGACCAGAATCACGCGTTTACCCTGCGCTTTCCAGGCCTCGGCCTCTTCGGCTGTAAAGACAACCTGGCCGACGGCAGCGCCCGGCGAAGCCGGCAGGCCGCGTCCGATAACGCGATCCTTGTAGGCACTTTCGTCCTTGAAGCGCGGATGCAGAAGCTGGTCCAGATGCTCCGGATCGACCAGATCGCGCACAGCCGTCTTGGGGTCCACCAGTCCCTCATCGACCATATCGACGGCAATCTTGACGGCTGCTACGCCTGTCCGCTTACCGTTGCGCGTCTGGAGAATGAAGAGTCGGCCTTCCTGAACCGTAAACTCAATATCCTGCATGTTCTTGTAGTGGCGCTCCAGCAGGCGGGCCAGCCGCAGCAGCTCCTCGTACACGTCCGGCATGAGCTGCTTCAACTCAGCAATGCTCTTGGGCGTGCGGATACCGGCCACCACGTCTTCTCCCTGCGCGTTGATCAGGAATTCGCCGTAGAGCTCATTTGCACCAGTGGCCGGGTTGCGCGTAAAGCATACGCCCGTACCGCTCCGCTCGCCCATGTTGCCAAAAACCATTGCCTGCACGTTGACAGCTGTGCCGAGCAGGCCGCGAATCTTGTGAATCTGACGGTATTTGACAGCCCGTTCGCTGTTCCACGACTCGAAAACGGCATTGATGGCCTTGTAGAGCTGCTCGTATGGATCTTCGGGGAAGAGCGAGCCGGTGTGCTGCCGATAGACCTCCTTGTAGCGACGTACCAGTTCTTTCAGCGCTTCCGCATCCAGCTCGGTGTCTTCGGTAACGCCCTTTTCCCTTTTGAGCCCGTCGAGTACTTCCTCGAAGTAGGCGTGTTTGACGCCCATCACCACATCGCCAAACATGTCGATAAAGCGGCGATAGGCGTCGTAGGCGAAGCGCTCGTTGTTGGTGCGTCGGGCAAGTCCTTCGACGACCTGGTCGTTGATGCCCAGATTCAACACGGTGTCCATCATGCCGGGCATCGAGATGGCTGCACCACTACGTACCGAAACCAGCAACGGACGCTCCGGGTCGCCGAAGCGTGCGCCCATGAGCTGCTCGATGTGCCGGATGCCTTCGCGCACCTGTTCCTCCAGGCCTGCCGGCCACTTGCCGCCATGCTCATGGAAATACGCGCAGGCCTCGGTGGTAATGGTAAAGCCCGGTGGTACCGGCAGGCCAATGGCACTCATTTCGGCCAGGTTAGCCCCTTTGCCCCCCAGCAGATCGCGCATGTCTTTGTTGCCTTCAGCCTGCCCGCCGCCAAAGCGGTACACATACTTTTTCGTGCTCATGGGACCCCCTTGGAAAGCGATTTGGTGTTTCGGATATTGCATTTGCTTGCCGGCAACTTTTCGCTATAAGATAGCCTTCAACTGCCGGTTGTCAACGGCTGCCATCACACAGATAATCTCTTTCGATAAAACGGGGGTAAAGTCTTAAAAGCTTGTTTTTTATGCCATAAAACGAAAGTTTCAACCGGTAGCGAAAATGAATGCCTTGTCTTGAAACCATTAAATTCTTGCAAACAAATGGAACAGACCATGCACGGGGTTGAAAAGGTGCCGCAGGTCTTCGAAAAACCGATGCGCTCCCGTACGGACGTGCGGAGGAATCCAATAGGTTTACCACGGCCGGTTGTTGAACAGCTGCTGCCTCATCTGGACGCCTTTCAGGCATCGCTCTGGGTGCTTTATCATCAGTATCACAAGCATCACTGGCTGGTTGAGGGAGCGACCTACACCACGCTGGCTCGCTTCTTTCAGGGGTGCTACAGGCAGGTGCATGAGGGGCTGGATCGTATTGCCGAGCGCATTACGTTGCTGGGCGGGGTGCCTACCTGTCACCCGGAGGTGCTGGTAAAACGGTCGTTTTTAGCCCATGAGCCGGAGGGTGTCTATACGGTGGAGGTGATGTTGCAGCATGATCTGCGGGCCGAGCGGGAGCTGTGCATTCAGCTACGGGGCAGCATCGCACTGGCGCTGGAATTGAATGAACATGGTACGCGGCGTCTGCTGGAAGAAGTGTTGCAGGCGGCCGAGGCGCGGGCCACACAGCTGGCCCACTTACTGGGCAATCACGCTATAACGGAATGAGTGGACAGATGGGCAGACCGGACGTCGTTGCTGATGCACAGGTCATCTTTCGAGCGGCTGTGCGCGGTGCGCAAGCCGATGTCTTACTGACGCAGACGCCGTGGACCACCTGGGCACCTCAGCGGATTGATCGCTATCGACAGGTGGTGGTGGTGGGCATGGGGAAAGCGGCGATGGTTATGGCGGGAATGGTCGAACAGCTGCTGGGAGCACGTATTGCAGCAGGGGTTGTAGTGGTTCCGCATGGCTATCCACAGATGCCTCCGCCACACTGTCCGTTGCCCCGGCGCATCGAGGTGCTGGAGGCCGGACATCCCGTACCGGACGAAGCCAGCGTGCAGGCGGCCCGGCGCATCTTGACGCTGGCCGAAAATTGTGAAGAAGCCGATCTGTTGCTGGTGCTCATTTCCGGCGGCGGTTCGGCCCTCTGCACCGATTTTGCACCACCGGTGACGCTGGCCGATGCCCGACAGACTTTCCGCCTACTGCTTGAAAGTGGGGCGGACATCTATCAGATGAACACGGTGCGGAAGCACCTGTCGCGCGTTGGGGGAGGCCGCCTGGCAAAGGCCGCCGCACCGGCCGACGTGCTGGCGCTGGTGATTTCTGACGTGGTAGGCGACGACCTGTCGGTGATTGCCAGTGGGCCGACGGTGCCGGACCCGACCACGTTTGCCGAAGCCATCGCGGTGCTCCGCCGCTATGATCTCTGGCATCGGGTGCCTGCCTCGGTGCGCGCGTGCCTGGAAGCGGGTGTTACTGATCCCTCGCTGGAGACGCCCAAGCCGGCCGATCCCCGGTTCGCCCGCGTCGTCACCCGACTGATCGGCACCAACCGCCGGGCACTGGAGGCGGCTGCCGACGAAGCCCGCCAGCGTGGCTATTCGGTGCGCATTGTAACAGACCGGTTGACCGGAGAGGCACGCGAGGTAGCGCCCCGCCTGGTGGCAGCGCTCCGAGAGGTTCGAGAAGATCGGCCGGTATGCCTGCTCTGGGGCGGCGAGACGACTGTCACGGTGCGAGGCCAGGGCCGCGGGGGACGCAATCAGGAGTTGGCACTGGCTGCGGCGCTGGCAATGGACGGCTGGGACGCGCAGACGGTGCTGCTGAGTGGCGGCACCGACGGCCGCGATGGCCCCACGGATGCGGCTGGCGCCTGGGCAACCCCCGAAACGGTTGTCCGTGCCCGCGCCTGCGGGAAAGATCCGCAGGCCTATCTTGCAAACAACGATGCCTATACCTTTTTTGAAGCGCTCGATCAGCTACTCTTTACCGGGCCCACGCACACGAACGTCATGGACGTGCAGGTCGGTCTGCGCTGGTAACGGGCTCCGGGCTCAGGACGTTGGATTAAAGACCTGCCGTACGTACTGACGCAGCCAGTCTTCAAACGCCTACGGGTGGGTAACCGTCGCCCTTCCAGAGAAGAGGTGGGTATGCCCGTTGCGCCCACGCGACTACCAGCGCCTACGCCATACATCAAGCAACACTTTATTAGTTTTCCTCTCCTGGAGGAAGGGGGACAGGGGAGGGGGCCTTCACCCACCCTTGTTGTTATTGCCCCCGGCAGGCGTAAAAACTGTAGCGCAGAAAGAGCATGAGGCCTTCACCCACCCTTGTTGTTATTGCCCCTATCCCATGCGTTGGCGTCTTACCCGCAAGAGAACCACCCCCCTCAAGCCGTTGGGCCAGCTCCCTCTGTGAGGGGGAGCAAAATTTTCTGGGTTCTCTACAGCAAGGCTCCTCCACCGCAGTCGAGCGAGCTGTTACAGCTTGCGTCTGTGGTCTGAGCAGGAGCGGGAGTGCCAAGAAGCAGACTGCTGCGTAGCGCGATGGTTGCGCTGCGTAGCTGAATGGTCGGCAGCTATGTTTGAAGGGGGCCTGTGTATATGATAGCCTCCTTGTTTTGAGGTTTGACGGAGCCCATCAAGTGTAACAGTGATTTTAAAACGTCAAGTACTACAACGACACATTTCAGATGGATACCAGTGAAAAGAACGGGCTAAGCGGCGGCTACTATATCGTGCTGCTGGAAAATCACCTCGAAATTTTTTAATAAACTACACCCTTTTACTGGCCCGGTCCGCTGTCTGGCATGACGCGCCGTCAACAACTGGGATTCTGGCTGGGACCGCTGGTCTGCCTGAGTTTCTGGTTGGTGCCTCGACCCGAGGCACTTACAGAGGAGGCCTGGCGTACAGCGGCCGTCAGTCTCTGGATGGCCGTCTGGTGGATTACCGAGGCGATTCCTATTCCGGCTACAGCGCTACTGCCGATCGTGCTGTATCCGGTGTTGGGGATCCGTACCATCGGAGAGGCGACCGCCCCGTATGCCCATCCTATCATCTTTCTGTTCATGGGCGGTTTTCTGCTGGCGCAGGCCATGCAGCGCTGGCGGTTGCATCGGCGTCTGGCGTTGCATCTGATCCGGCGTATTGGCACGCGGCCGGCGCGACTGGTACTGGGTTTTCTGTTGACCAGCGCTTTACTGAGCCTGTGGATCAGCAATACCGCCACAGCACTCATGATGCTACCGATAGCCCTGTCGGTGCTGGAGCTGCTCGAGGAGCAGGCAGCGGAACAGCCCGCTCTGCGGGCCTTCAAGGCGGCGCTGGTGCTCAGTATTGCCTACGGTTGCAACGTTGGCGGTATGGGAACGCTGATTGGCACGCCGCCCAATGCGCTCCTGGCGGGTTTTTTGAACGAGACCTACGGCTATGAACTGAGTTTTGCGGCCTGGCTGCCGCTGGGGCTTCCGGTTGCAGGGATGGGGTTGCTGCTAACTTACCTGCTGCTGGTTTACGGATTATTTCCGCAGGGGCGACGGTTGCAGGTGGAAGCGCAGCAACTGCTTCAGGCGGAGCTGAAAGCGCTGGGGCCGCTGAAGGCGGCCGAGCGTCGGGTGGCCTGGGTCTTTGGCATCACAGCGCTCTTGTGGATAACCCGTCCGCTACTGACCCAATGGTTGCCTGGTCTTTCAGATGCCGGTATTGCCATGGGGGCGGCCCTGGTGCTGTTTCTGCTGCCGGCCGGGGAGGGCCAGCGGTTGCTGGACTGGCAGACGGCCCGACAGCTTCCCTGGGGTATTCTGCTGCTTTTCGGGGGTGGACTCAGCATGGCCGATGCGATCAGCGACACGGGGCTGGCCCGCTGGATTGGGACGCAGGTTGAGGTGTTGGCCGGCTGGCCGCCGCTTTTGATGGTGCTGCTGGCGACAGGGCTCATGGTATTTCTGACAGAGATCACCAGCAATACGGCGGTGACTGCGGCCTTTCTGCCGGTTCTGGCTTCAGCGGCTGTAGGGTTAGGGCAGGATCCGTTACTGCTGGCCGTGCCGGCCACGCTGGGGGCCAGTTGTGCCTTCATGTTGCCGGTGGCTACGCCGCCCAATGCAGTGGTGTACAGCACCGGGCGCATTTCGATGACCGAGATGGTAAGGGTCGGCTTCTGGCTGAATCTTATATTTATCGGCCTGTTGACGCTGCTGGCCTTCACGCTGCTTCCGCTGGTTCTCGGGGTGCAGCCGGGTGTGGTCCCTCTCTGGGCGCAACCGTGAGCGCTTATCTTACCCGCGTTGCCTGTCGACGCATGAGCAGGTCGTCGGGCGCCAGGATATAGACTTCGGGAATGCCCCGGTCCAGCGCCTGAAAAGCGACTTCCAGCTTGACGCGCATGCCGCCGCCAATCCAGCCTTCGCGAAGACCGGCTTCAAAAGTGGTACGATTGCAGCAGGGCAGCAGGCTGGCGGGATTGCCCGGATCGCGGCGCACCCCGCCGGTCTCGGTAACGAGCAGAAAGGCACGCGCCTGGAGTGCTTCGGCCAACGCGCAGGCTACCGTATCGGCATTCACGTTGTAGAGCTGTCCTGCGTCGTCAATGCCGAGGGGCGCTACGACCGGCACATATCCTCCAGCCAGCAGGTGCTGCAACAAGGCCGGCTCGACCCGCTCCACATCGCCGACAAAGCCAAAATCCACCGTTTCGTCGCCAATAGTCCAGGGAGGACGGCGACGTACCCGAAGCATACCGCCATCGGCCGCGGCGAGTCCAACGGCCGGCAGGCCATGGCGCAGGGCGGCAGCCACCAGACGCAGGTTCAGTTCTCCGCGTAGCGTCCACTGCAGGATCTGCAGGTCCAGGGTAGTGGTGACGCGGCGTCCCTGCACGATGCGCGGCCGATGACCCAGCCGATGGGCCAGCGCCGTGGCCTGAGGACCCCCACCGTGTACGACCACCACAGGGGTCTGCCGGTGTAGTCTGGCGATGCCCTGCCAGAAGACTTCCAGGGTTTCAGATGCTTCGAGGAGGGCTCCTCCAATTTTGACGACGACGGGCTGGCTGTTCATCGGTCGAACGGCGGTAGGTGCCATACGTACTCCAGGATGGCTTTCTGGGCATATAGCCGGAAGGCGGCCTGCTTCAGGTGGAGGGCCTGTGGGCTGTCAAGCACAGCGTCGTCTACCACCACGTTGCGGCGAACGGGCAGGCAATGCATGAAGGCAGCCTCTCGTGTGCGGGCCATCAGCTCGGGGGTGACCCGCCAGTGGCGGTACTGCGCTCGCAGGGTTGCTTCTGCGTCAGAAGATGTGTAAAGCAAGCGGCCACCCCATGCTTTGGCATAGACGATCTCGGCGCCGTCGAAGGCTTCGGCCTGATCGTGCATTACCGTCACACGTCCTCCATGCGCTGCCGCGTCGGCCTGCGCCCGGGCCATGACACCTTCGTCCAGCTCGAAGCCCGGCGGATGGGCCACGACGACGTCCATGCCCAGGCGGACGGCCATCAGCAGGGCCGAATTGGGTACGGCCATGGGCAGCGGACGTGGATGGTAAGCCCAGCTCAGCACGAACCGTCGGCCCTGCACCGAGCCATCCAGGTGTTCCAGCAGGGTGGCAGCGTCGGCAAGCGCCTGACAGGGATGGTAGAAGGCCGATTCCAGGTTGATGACCGGCACCGTGGCCGCACGGACAATGGCCCTGAGCAATAGCTCGTCACGATCCTGCACGTAGTCGGTCTGAGAGGCAAAGACGCGCACACCCAGCGCGTCGTAGTACTGCGAGAGTACGCCGATCGCTTCGCGCATATGTTCGGCAGCCGGACCGTCCATGACCACACCATCGCGCCACTCGATCTGCCAGGTACCCTGACCGGCCACCAGGGTAGTGGCATGGGCACCGAGCTGGACGGCTGCCAGTTCCATGGACGTACGCGTGCGCAGGGAGGGGTTGAAAAACAGTAAGGCCAGGCTTCGGTGGCGGGCGGCCTGGCTCCAGGCATGTTTGCCCTGGTGGTAATGCTCCAGGGCCCGTTTCAGGCAGCGTTGCCAGGTATCGTCGTCAACGTATTGCCAGTCGAGCAGATGCCGGGGGGTCGGAGGTGCTTCCATCAGACTGTCGAGATTGCTGTCTGGTTGGTGAGTACCTGCCGGAACGTTTCCAGGAACGCATCAATGGCCTCGTCCGGTGTGTTGAGCGGTGGCATGAGCCGGATGACGTTTGGATGGCTGGCACTGCCGGCCAGCACGCCATTTTCACGAAGGCGGGTCAGCACCGGAGCGGCCGGCCGATCCAGTTCCAGCCCGATCAGACAGCCGCGTCCACGTACGTCCACCACCTGTTCCGCCACTCCCTGACGAATGCGTTCGAAGATGGCCGGGGCGCGGGCCATCAGTCCTTCATCCCGGATGGTTTCGAGCGTAGCCGTCACCGCCGCCATGGCCAGCATCCCCCCGCCGAATGTGGTGCCCTGATCGCCCGGCTTGACGCTGGCAGCAATGGCATCGGAGACCAGTACGGCGCCGACCGGTACGCCCGATCCCAGGCTTTTGGCCAGGGTGATCAGGTCGGGGCGTATGCCGTACTGCTCCGAGATGGAAAAGGTGCCGGTGCGACCGACGCCCGTCTGCACTTCGTCGAAGATGAGCACCACACCATGGCGGTCACACAGTCGGCGCAGCGCCCGGTAGTAGTCCACGGGCGCTTCATAGACACCCGCCATGCTCTGGATGGGCTCCAGGATAATGGCGGCGATGTCGTTGTGCCGGATCAGCAGGCGTTCAATGGCCTCCAGGTCGCCCATCGGGACAAAGTGTGTAGGGGGGAGCACCGACAGATAGGGCTTGCGATAGCCGATAGGGGCGGTAGCGGCCAGACTCCCCAGCGTGCGGCCATGAAAGCCCCGTTCCAGGGCAATCAGGCCAGGTTTGCCTGTCCAGGCGCGGGCCAGCTTAAGCGCCGTTTCGTTGGCTTCCGTGCCTGAGTTGCAGAAAAACACGTGGCGCAACCCTTCCGGAGCCATCTCGGCCAGTAGCGCGGCCGCACGTGCCCGCACCGGACTGTAAACCACGTTCGAGTAGAACAGCAGTTGTGAGGCCTGTTCCTGCAGCGCCTGTACCACGCGGGGCGGACAGTGCCCCAGTAGTGTGACGCAATGGCCTCCGTAAAAGTCCAGATAACGACGGCCTTCGGTATCCCAGACGTAGCATCCTTCGCCACGCACGAGCGCAACCGGGTACTTACGGTAAGTGGGGAGCTGAAACACGTCTTCCAGCTGAAAGACTTCCTGCGTGTTCATTGTCCTTGCCAAACCATTGCTTTCGGGAATGGACCCGTGATCTCTGATTGCTTTCTGTAAGCAAATCTTTGTTTTTTGCTTGTTGAAAATTCAGGCATGAAAAAAGCCGGGGTGATGGTGGCCCGGCTTGCTTTAAAGGGGGACTTCGGCAGGTGTAGGAAGCAGGCCAGCCGTCTGGGGCAGACCCAGCAGCAGGTTCAGGTTCTGAATGGCCTGGCTGGCAGCCCCTTTCAGCAGGTTGTCCAGCGCAAAACCCACGACCAGCTGCCCATCGCGCACAACCCACCCCAGGTCACAGAACGGGGTGTGGACAGCGTAACGCAGCTCGGGAAGCTGATCGGGCCACAGGCGCACGAAGGGGGTCTGACGGTAGGCGGTTTCGTACCAGCGGGCCACTTCGCGGGCCTCCAGCCCATCGGCGAGGACGTGGACCGTGCCCCAGATGCCTCGCGTCCACGGCCCTGAAGCCGGTACAAATGCAATCCGAAGCGCAGGTCCGACCACCTGTTGCACCTCGGGCAGGTGCTGGTGAGCCAGCACCTTATAGGCCCGCACATTGCCGTCGCGTTCGGGAAAATGTGTGGTAGCCCGGGGGCGGGTGCCGGAGCCGGAAGCGCCGGTCAGTGCGGTGACGGCGACCGTAGCCGCTTCGAGGTGACGGCTCAGGGGCCAGAGTGCCAACGCCAGACCGGTGGCAAAGCAGCCTGGATTGGCCACCAGGCGTGTGCCGGTTGTATAGGGCGCGTGGATCTCCGGCAGGCCATAAACGAACTGGCCGAGCAGTTCGGGTGCAGGGTGCTCGAACCCGAACCATGCCGGATAAACAGTCGCCTCCTGAAAACGAAAGTCAGCACTCAGGTCAATGATAGCGCCCTGATAGCCCTTTGTGAGCAGACGCTGCACGACGTAGGCACTCTGTCCGTGCTCGGCGGCAATGAACACGGCGTCCAGCTCCGAGAGCGTCAGCGCCTCTTCTGCGACGAACGTCAGGTCGGTCTGTCCGCGAAGCATCGGGTGGGCATGCCAGAGGGGCTGGCCGGCGAAGGTGCGGCTGGTGACGGCTGCCAGCTCGCAATACGGATGGGCCAGCAGCAGGCGGATCAGTTCGCCGCCGACGTAGCCGGCGCCGTGCAAAACAGCGATGCGGTGTGTGGAGGTCATGGCCTTTTCATTTTTTCAAGAGACGACTACAGCCGAACCATTACTGTAGTGGGGAAAAGGGCGGACGGCTGTGCGCACCGAACGGGCGATCAGCTGACCAAGGGCTTCCGCATCCTGTCGCGCGTTGAGTGCTGGGATGCCCATGGCATGCTGGACGTACCGTTTGCCGACGGCGTTGTCGGTGACGGGGCCAGTAATAACCGTAATTGGTGCATGGTAGCGGCTCCGGAAGAGCTGGTCGGCAGCCCAGGCACCGGCCAGGTCGGTGGCGGCGACCACGTGTGCCCGCGTAAAGCGCTGCAGTTCCTTGTCGAGCAGCAGTTCATCGACGCCGTAATAGCCGATAAAGCCATCGCCGAGCTCCACGACAATCACATCTGGTGCAAACGTGTTCAGGTGGGCGATGAGCCCTTTAGCCAACGGGGCCATTTCTTTGTTTGTGGAGGAGACGACGCCTGCGTCGATGAACGTAACGCTGGCGATGGCACCGTTTTCTTCCATAAGGCGAGCATCTCGCAGCAGCGCTGCGCCAGTGAGTTTACCGGCGGCTACGCGCATGCCATGTTCGCTCAGATAGCGAATGATCTGGGCGGCGGCGAACGTCTTGCCCGTGTTCATGGAGGTGCCACTGATCATGACAAGAGGGGCCGAATGGGTAAGCGAAAAGACCGGTTCCAACGCATGATCCTGCACGCGGGCATGCCGTTTCTGTCCCTCTACCTCGACCACCACAGCTCCCACCACTTCCACACGCAGGGCTGGTCCCAGGTCCGGATGGTCCGAGGTGCACTGCCCCAGGATGCCTCCCATGTTCAATACGTGCAGTACGTCGCCTACCTGGATGCGCCGAGGGATACGGCCGCTGTACCCCTTGAGCGCCTGGCGTTCACCCAGGGCCCCTACGATCAGATCCCCGCGACGGATTGTCTGGAACGTGCCGTCGGTGCATTCCAGCAGGTTGTATGTGTTTTTTTCCTCCAGCGCCCGTACCACCAGGCAATAGCCTTCTTCGGCGACGATGTACGAAGTGATTTCAAGCTCCCGGGAGAGCTGGCACGGAGCCGTGCTTGATCCGATCTTGTCGACGGTCAGTTGCTGGTACATGGCTTCAGGCATTTAGATTAAGCGGCCGTCTGGTTGGTTTCGTGTTGGGCAGTCGACTGGCGAGCCCGGGCGGCCAACAGGGCCTGCACCCCGTAGATACGGGTAAAGCCCTGGGCGTCGCGCCCGTCCCAGAGTCGGTTCTGTTCGCCGTAGGTGGCAATCTGTGGATTGAACAGGGAATAGGGACTGTCGCAGCCGAGCACGTCGAGGTGGCCTTTGAAGAGCCGCACGCGCACGGTACCTGTTACGGTCTGTTGGGAGGAATCCAGGAAGGCTTCAATGTCGCGCATGACCGGATCGAAGTACTGGCCTTCGTGGAGCAGCATGCCGTAGAAGTCGGCCAGATGATCTTTCTGATAGCGCTGCCAGCGGGTCAGCACGATCTTTTCCAGTTCCCGATGCGCACTGATCAGGATCAGGGCAGCCGGTGCTTCGAAGCCCACGCGACCTTTGATGCCCAGGATCGTGTCGCCCACATGAATGCCCCGACCCACGCCGTGCGTGGCACCGAGCTGGTTGAGGCGTTCGATGAGCGTGACCGGGTCCAGGGTCTCGCCATTGAGCGCGGTCGGGATGCCCTGCTCGAAGGTGATCGTCAGCTCCAAGGGTGTGTCGGGTGCTTGAGCTGGCGGGACCGTATCGGGATAGGCGTCGTCGGGTAGCGGTTCGGTGGTGGTGTGCGTTTCGCGTCCCCCGATGGTGGTGCCCCAGAGCCCCCGGTTGATGGAGTAGGCAGTTTTCTTTTCCGGCACATCGATGCCCCGCTGCTTCAGGTAGGCCGTGGCCGCCTCGCGGCTGAGGCCCAGCTCTCGGATGGGCGTCAGAATTTCCAGGTCGTCGGCCAGGATACGTAGCGCTACGTCGAAGCGGACTTGGTCGTTGCCAGCGCCTGTTGAGCCATGGGCTATAGCCCGTGCGCCCAGCTGGCGGGCTACCTCCACCACCTTACGGGCCTGAACGATACGTTCTGGCCCTACACAGAGCGGATAGACGCCGCCCCGCAACACGTTACCTTTGATCAGGTAACTCAGGTGATCCCGGAACAGATCATGACGGCCGTCAATCGTGAAATGGCCGGCTGCGCCAAGCTGCTGCGAGAGGGCTTCGATCTCAGCCATGTCGGTTTCCGTCAGCCCTCCGGTGTTGACGGTTACCGTATAGACCGGCTCGCCGTAGGTCTCGTGCAGGTACGGCACGCAGAACGACGTGTCTAAGCCGCCGCTGAAGGCCAGGACAATGGACATCGCTACTTCTTCGGATTGCAGGGTGAAAAAAGAAAGGCGCCGGCTCCTTCATGGAACCGGCGCCCTGTTTATTTTCGCTGATTCAGTTCAACCTGTTACCATACTGTCACAGGACAGGATGCGCCGGTTCCACCCCCGCGGGGGCGACGGGGACGTCGCACAGGTCGGATGGGTCGAACCGGCAGCATCATATCGCGTGTCTGCGACAGCATGGTGACCTGAACAATACGACAAAATTTTATCGCTGTCAAGAGATTGCATCCCGACCAT